>NZ_JAYMFI010000016.1:0-24749 GCF_035830635.1 Adlercreutzia shanghongiae
CGGCTTCCATCTTCGCGGCGCAGTTGGCGCAGTCCAGGTTCTCTAGCTTGAATGCCTTTCGCATGGCGGTTCCTTTCTCGTTCTCGCTCAATGGTGGCTGGGGGGCTTTCAGTGCTGTATGTCATAGTGCCGTGTGTCATCCTGAGCGGAGGCCGAAGGCCGGAGTCGAAGGATCTCGGTGCTGCTCGTAAGATCCTTCGACTCGCTTCGCTCGCTCAGGATGACACGGGTCGGGCTTACTCGCAGACGTGGGTGATGCCCTGGGCGAGCATGGTGAAGACGTGGTCGTCGGACAGGGAGTAGATGACGTTTTTGCCGTCGCGGGCGGCTTTCACGAGGCGTGCCTGCTTCAAGGTGCGCAGCTGGTGGCTGACGGCGCTTTGGGTGCAGCCGACGGTGGCGCTGATGTCGTTTACGCTGAGCCCGCCGCCCATCAGGGCGAACAGGATCTTGATGCGCGTGGTGTCGGAGAACGCCTTGAACAGGTCGGCCACGTCGAAGAGAAGCTCCTCGTCGGGCATTTCCTCGAACAGGGTGGCGGTTGCCTCGCGGTTGCAGCCGCAGGGGCAGTCGATCATCTGGGCGCAGGCGGTTTCCACGACCTTTCCGGCTTCCCTTTCGATAGCTGTTGTTTCGCTCATCAGTACTCCTTGTGAACTTTCAAACATATGAGCAACTGTTCATAAGTATAGGCGCCGCCATCGTTCTGTCAAGGGGAGGATTAAAACGATTCTTTTGGAGGGTCAAAGGGAGGGAAAGCGTAACGGGGCTGTCGCCACGGGGCGCAAGGTCGGGGGTACCATCGGGGAAACGGCGCGCGCCGCGCAGAGTCATCGGGCTAACGACGCGCGCTGCGCGTGAGTGATTGAGTTCGAAAGGTGTTGCTATGAAGGCTTACAAAATCGTCGATGCCGACTTTGTGAAGCGGGAGATCGGGCGCATGCCTCTGGTGGACGTGCGGCCGCCGCTGCGCTACGACGAGGGGCATATTCCCGGGGCCGTGAACGTCAGGCTCGATGTGGCAGCTGCTTCCGACGACCCGTCCGAGGAGCTGGCCGAGATGTTTCAGGAAGACGGCATTTACCCGGAGGACGCGGCCATTGTGTACTGTCAGATTGGCGTGCACGCGAAAATCGCCTGCGACTATCTGGCGTCGGAGGGCTATAGCAATTTGTACCTGTATGCCGGCAGCATGAACGATTGGGCGAGCGATTCGGCGCGTCCGGTGCAGCGCTCGCAGGCTGCCTTCGCGAGGGCTTCCTAGGGAGTGCTGGCGAGCATTGTGCGCTTGCTGTCGCGACGCGGCGCTGCCTGCCCGTATAGCTTTGCGGGCGCGCCTTTTGTGTCCTGCGGCGCGACGAAACGATGACAAGGGCCGTCTGCCTGTGGCGGGCGGCCTTTTCCTGTTCTACTATGGGACCATCAACCGACGAGCGCGAGATAGGGGAGGCCCATGGGTACGGAAGGCAAGCAGGAGCAGACCATGGAAGCGTCTCGGAAGCTGGATTTGCCTGAAGAGGTTCCTGGGTTCCCGGAGTTCGGGCACATTCCCTTCGAGGGGCTGCACAACACGCGCGATTTGGGCGGTCTGCCCGCGGCCGATGGGCGCCGCATCAAGCCGGCGCTGCTGCTGCGGTCGGGCGCGCTGCACAAGGCGACCGAGCAAGACCTCGCGCGGCTTCTGGCCGACTATCATCTGGAAGGCGTGGTCGATTTCCGCACCGAGCTGGAGCGCGATAAAGAGCCTGACCCTCGCGAGCTTATGGAAGGCGTGGTGTTCTACGATTTTCCGGCGCTTGCTGGCGAGTCCATGGGCATCACCCACGGCGCGGGGCTCGCGAAGGACATGAAGACGCTGGAGGCGGTGAAGGCCCAGCCCCACGAGATGGTGAAGAAGATGTACCCGGAGATTCTGCTGGGCGATGCGGGGCTTGTGGCGTACCGCTCGCTTCTGAACGTGCTTCTGGAGTCGGACGGTGGGGCGGTGCTGTGGCACTGCACCGAGGGCAAGGACCGCGCCGGTTTGGGTGCGGTGGTGGTGGAGCGCGCGCTCGGCGTGCCCGAGCCCGATGTGCGCGCCGACTATCTTGCCACCAACTTGTTCGCCCGCACGCGCGCCGAGGGCATTCTGGATGCTCTGGCCGCGAAGCTGCCGGCTCTGCGCGGGCTGGATGCCGATATCGATTCGTTCTTCTACGCCTACGCCGACTACTACGATGCTGCTATGGACGCCGTGGCCGACGCGTTCGGCACCTTCGACGCCTACCTTGCCGAGGCGCTGGACTTCGGCCCCGAGAAGCAGGCGGCCCTGCGCGCGAAGTATTTGGCGTAATTCAGCGATATTTCATCCCGCAGAAATATGCCCCCGCGTGCGGAGGTGTAAAATCGCCCTCGAACATTCCGCAACCCAAGGAGGCACCGTGGCCGAGTCCGCAACCCCGGAACAGATTGTCATTGTCGTCGATTTCGGCGCTCAGTACGGGCAGCTCATTGCCCGCCGCGTGCGCGATTTGCACGTGTATTCCGAAATCGTGCCGTGCGATATCACGGCCGAGGAAGTGCGCGCTATGGCGCCCGCGGCCATCATCTTGTCCGGCGGTCCGGCCAGCGTGTACGCGGAAGACGCGCCCTCCATCGACCCGGAGATTCTCTCGCTCGGCATTCCCGTGCTGGGCTTCTGCTACGGCCAGCAGGCCATGGCCGTGGCGCTCGGTGGGGAAGTGGCCCACACCGAGAAGGGCGAGTACGGCCCGGCGGTCATCACGCGGGCGGTCGAGTCGGCGCTGTTCGACGGCACTCCCGGCGAGCAGACTGTGTGGATGAGCCACCGCGACGCCGTGAGCCGCGTGCCCGAGGGCTTCTCCGTCACGTCGCGCACCGAGTTGTGCCCGGTGGCGTCGATGGAATACCCTGAGCGGCGCCTATTCGCCACGCAGTTCCACCCCGAGGTGCGCCACACCGAGTTCGGCCAGACGCTGCTGCGCAATTTCCTGTTCGGCGTGTGCGAGCTTGAGCCCGATTGGACCATGGACTCCATCATCGAGGACTCGGTGGAGGCCATCCGTGCCGAGGTGGGGGACGACCGCGTGATTCTGGGCCTTTCGGGCGGCGTGGACTCGTCGGTGGTGGCAGCGCTGTGCGCCCGCGCCATCGGCAAGCAGCTGACCTGCGTGTTCGTGAACCATGGGCTGCTGCGCAAGGGCGAGCCCGAGGAAGTGGAAGAGGTGTTCACGAAGCAGTTCGACGTGGACTTCATCCACGTGCACGCCGAGGAGCGCTACCTGGAGCTTCTGGCCGGCGTGACCGACCCGGAACAGAAGCGCCGCATCATCGGCACCCAGTTCTGGAAGGAGTTCTTCGCCGTGGCGGAGGATCTGGCTCAGGATGGGCGTCCGGTGAAGTACCTGGCCCAGGGCACCATTTACCCCGACATCATCGAAAGCGGCGCGCGCAAGACCGGCGGGAAGGCGAGCACCATCAAGTCGCATCATAACTTGATTCCGTTCCCCGAGGGCGTGCATTTCGACCTGATTGAGCCTTTGGACCACTTCTTCAAGGACGAGGTGCGCGCGCTGGGCACGGCGCTGGGCCTGCCCGACTACATCGTGCACCGCCAGCCCTTCCCGGGGCCGGGTTTGGCCATCCGCATCATCGGCGATGTGGACGCCGAGAAGCTGGACATCCTGAAGAACGCCGACGCCATCGTGCGGGCGGAGCTGGACGCCTACAACGAGCGCCTGTTCGTCGAGACCGGCGAGCGCAACAGCGAGCACGCCGTGTGGCAGTACTTCGCCGTGCTGCCCGACATCAAGAGCGTAGGCGTCATGGGCGACGAGCGCACCTACGCCCGCCCGGTGATTCTACGCGCCGTAGAAAGCTCGGACGCCATGACCGCCGACTGGGCCCGCCTGCCCTACGACGTGTTGGCCCGCATCTCCGGCCGCATCGTAGCCGAGGTCCCCGGCGTGAACCGCGTGGTGTATGATATCACCAGCAAACCGCCCGCAACGATCGAGTGGGAGTAGAGGTCTCCCTCTTTTGCTCGATGCTTGATCGCATTAACGGGCGCTCTCTATAACGAGGGCGCCCGCTTCATTATGAGGAGCGCCCCGTGTATGCCCTGCAATTCATGCGCGATCACCAGGCCTATTTCGAAGACTACGTGACGCGCAGCACATACCACTCGAACGCCATCGAGGGCAGCACGCTGTCCTTCGCCGAGACCTATGCCATCCTCTGGAACGACAATACTCTGAAGGTGACGGCTACGGCTCGCGAGCTGTACGAGGCGATTAACCATAAGTACGCCCTGGCCACGGCCTCGGAAAACATGGACAACCTTCTTTCGGAGCGGCTTATCAAGGCCTTAGCGCGGGATATCAACCGCAACATAAGCGGCATCGACGACTATCGTCGCGGTCAGGTGGTCATTCGCGGGGCGGAGCACCTGCCACCGGCCGCCAACCAGGTGAACCAGCTCATGATGCAGCTCGTGTACGAGTACAACCACGATGAGGAAGGGGATCCCTTCCTGCGCGAGGCCCGCTTCCATATCCGCTTCGAGAGGATTCATCCCTTCGAGGACGGTAACGGCCGGACAGGTCGCATCCTCGTAAATCGCGGTCTCATGCGCGCTGGCCTCGCCCCGGTAGTGATTCCCGTGGAAGAGCGTGCTGCCTACATGGACTTGCTGGCACGCAGCGATTACGACGGCCTGGCCGCCATGCTGCGCCGCCTGTCGGAGGCGGAGACTGAACGTATGGGGAGGTTCGCCGAACTATAACGGCGCTTGGCGCAAGGGATGAAAGCTATTCCGCTTTCGGAAGGTACTTCGTCATGAGCTCTCTGGGGATGTGGCAGTAGTCGTTGGGAAACTTGTCCAGGTGGTCCTGGTGCTCCTCGGCGCTTGGGATGTAGAAATACGCGAGCGCGCTAGTTGGCTAACGACAGGTATGTGTCGTTAGCGCAGCTGTTCGCTTTCTAACGACTAATTATCGCGAAAAAGTGTCGTTAGACTGTCGGCGAAGCTTGCGACGACGGTCAAGCGCCCCGCATCTCTTGCTGGCTGATAGCGGTTGGCAACTCCGGTCTAAACGATCTACAGTATTGGAAGGGAGGCACCGTGCTACCTATCAGGTTGGTGGCATGCGTTGAGGCGAAGGTGGAACGAGATGAGCGATGTCTGGGGAGAGAGCCTGCCGATTCTCTACGGCAGGAGCGTTGCGACTGGTGAGCTCGTTCATGTGGACGATGCCCCGAACGGAAAAGCGTGTGGGTGCGTGTGCCCCGATCCAGGATGCGGCCAACCTCTCATCGCCCGCAACAATGGCAAGAAGAAGATCCATCATTTCGCCCATATCGGTGGCACGTGCGCATGGTCGGCCGAATATCTGCTGGCCGAATTGACCTTGGAAGTCATAAAAGAGCGCGGGCACGTTTGGTTCCCGGAGCTGTCCTACGAGGCACCTGGAACGCATCGCCTGGAGATAATTTCGAAGGGCATGGAGTTGCCGGTGAGCTGTGCGAAGAAAATTGAGGCGGAGGGTAGAAAAGCCCCGGTTATTGCCGTGGAGGTCCGAACATCCCGTGGGTGTGTCCGATACGTATTCGTCCCCGAGCTCGCGCATGTTCTCAGCGGCGAGCAAATCGCGAGTCTTGGACAAGAGTGTCGGGGGATTGTCAGGATTGACCTTCGTGGCCTGATGCGCTCGATGAAGGCCTTGGAAGGAAAGCACTACGACCGGGAGGAACTTGCGGTCAGAATCCAGAGCAAAGAGGTTATGGAGGAGCTGCTGTCTGGGGGGCGCCAGCGGCATCTGAGTTGGGCGTGGAACGTCAAGGCAAAGGAACTCAGCGATCAGGCGTGGAAGCTCTATGAGCAGCGCAAGGAAGAAGAAAGACAAAAGGCAGACGCAGAGAAGGAGCGGAGAGCCGCCATCGATCAGGCGAGGCGAGAGAAGGCGTGCCTAGCGGCCGCCAAGAGGGCCGAAGAAGAACGGGCGCAGCTGGCCCAGGCGGCAAAGGCGGCAGCAGAGATGGAGGCAGCGCGCGAGGCTTGGGAGGAGGCGCATCCCGTGCAGGGGAGGGCGATACGCGATGAAGCGCGTCGCCAGAAGTCCCTCAGCAGCATGGATCGCGCCCGCGAGATAATGGCCCCTATTGTGGACGATGCGCGAAAGCCCGCAAAGGATCTAGGCGGCAAACGATGGTACCGCTGCGAGAAATGCGGCAAAGTGGGCCCAGCCGACGAGTTCGCTATCGGTGACGTGGGCAGCATCTGGAATCACGGAGTGTGCCTTGAGTGCGTTTGAGTCTCTTTGGCAAGGAGTGTAGCCCCAGCGCAAAAAAGTACGTCGTTCAAGTACAATGCATTTTAGCGTCTGTTTAATCTTGTGGGAGTTACTGCGACTTTGTCAAGCGATTAAGGGGCAGGAGCAGGCGCGCCGCGCGCTTGACTGCCGCGAGCTGAGAGCTTGACGAGGAGGGAAAAGCGCTGACGTGGCCCGTATCTACCGCGGGATAAATGCAAGAATCGGAGACAAACGTTATGGGCTTAGATGCAACTGTGAGATGTCGGTGCTTCGAAGGGGGCAAGCTGAAGCCGGGTCCTGTTCCAGTCGAAGACTTGTACATCGATGAAGACGGATGCCTCTCTTCCAGAACGCTTGATGAGGCGTACAGGAAGTACGACACCAGAAGATTCTATGCCCGCTATGACGGCCTGGAGCGGGCGTTCGATGCGTGGCTAAGCGATTGCTGCGAGCATGAGGGCGGTGAGTACTGCAGCGAATGGGTCAGCAATTGGGCGGGCTGCGCTCAGTTCTGCTCGTTGGTGAAGGAAGCTGGCGGAGAGACACGGTTTCCTCTTCTTAGCAAGCTCCTGCCCGATGACAATGGTGGTATCTATCCTGCGGAAAAGGCGAGGGCTACGTTAGCGGAATTGGATGCGTTTATCGAGATCGTAAGCAATACCTCCCAGTGGCCATTTCCGAATCGTGAGCCTGAGTCGATTCTCTCCGAAGGCAGGTACTGGACCGCAGAACGCATAAGAGAGCTCCTTGTTGCTTCAATAGCAACAGGAAATCCGATTAGGTGGTGCTGAAAGTGCTGGCGCTAAACATTGTCGAGGACGGGGATTCCGTGGAGATCCCGAAGGTAGGGTACCGAGATCGGGTTGAGCTGAACTGCCAGACTGCCTACAACAGATCCATCGTGGAAAAGGCATTGAGATGCGGCTGCTTCCATTGCGGAAGTACTTTTGCGGGCTCGGATGTGACAGTGTGGCTGTCTGAGTGCGACGGAGAGGATTCTGCTTGCTGCCCCTTCTGCGGTGAGGACGCCGTCATTGTTGGGACAAAGCGGTTCCCCTTATCAACGGCTCTCTTGTCCATTCTCTTTATGGAATGGTTCCCTGAAGAATACGAGGCAGCGAAAGAGAACTTCACGAACGCGCCCGAGTATTCGAACCGCGATGACTATCTGCGAAAAGGCGTGCCTTTTCGCTACGAACGGGGCGAGCGAGAGTTCGTGGGCGAGGTTGGTCTTTGGGTTGATTCTGTCTTCAGTGCAAGTTGGAACGAGGAATTCGATAGTCTCCTGCCGGTGAGGGAGGAAGAGCTGGAGTTTGCAGACGCAGGTGGTGAGGTGAGCGTGAAGGCGTGTTTCGATGATGAGGGCTGCTACACATGTGAGATAAAGAGCGCATCGGGAAATCTGCTTCCGTACGCCCCGTGGAGCGGAAGGGATCAGGATCTTCTTCTCGATTTGTCCAATCGGTATGGCGATGACCTGAAAGGTCTTATCGTGGATGGCGGTTTTGGAGGTCGTATGCGCCTGTACGTTGAGCGCGAAGCTGAAGCCGAGATGTGCTCGCGTCCTCTGGATATCGAGATCGACTGGATGCCTGGATGGGACGAATCGCAAATAGAGAAGGTGAGCAAGGCCTATAGCGAGGCAATGGGCCTAGAATGATCGTGCGGCTAATGCTCTTGTTGAAAGAAACGGCAGAACAATACCGAAAATGGTATCGTCCCGCCACAGATATCGCGCTTGCGGGAGTGAAGAACTCCAGTGCCGTGAGCATCCTGGGGCCTGAGTTGAGCTTTAGCCCCTCCTTGCTCTTCACCTTTTCCTTCCTGAAGGCTCGCTGGCTCATATGCTTGGCCGTGCTTTTGGCATCCTTGAGCCTGCAGGAGATGATGCCCAGTAGCTTCTGCTTTAACCCTTACAGGTATTCATGGACTCAATTTTTCTTATAGAAAATTACAAGTTACTGTGTATTATGATGGCGTTTTGCTAGCCAAAAATATATCGAATAAAGTCAAGGATAATGTCCTTTAGGAGGTATATTATCAATGTTTTCGCAAATGCGAGAATTGCTTTCTGGACACGATGAATTCTGGTCCCACTACAATTGTTGTCAGCGTTCTTTTTGCGCGTACTGAATTGGCAAGCTCGATGATCTGAAGCCTTGTTCGCTGTCGAGCGTTTGCACCGATTGTGGCGCTGTAGACATTCGAACTCTTTCCCTATCATGCACAGTTGTTCACGCTGCCAGGCGCTAGTAGGCTGAGCCCGCATATCTCGTAGCATTTGCTTGGTAAGTTTGTCATTTTTGCCTTCGGACATGATTGCCTCTTTCGCGTTGGAGGGGAGATCGCTGTTGGCTCATCCATAAGAAAGCAGCCATCTAACGACTTCCTCGACGACGCAGAAGCCTCTTTGGTCGGCCGCTGCGTTGCTGTTTGTAGTGCCTGTGCTCCAAAGTAAGCTGGCGCTACCATTCGCCAAACAAAAGTGCTGAGAACACTGATTTCAGCTAGGCAATACGAAACAAGTAGGTATGTTTGTGCGCCATCGCTGCTAAACTATTCTCTAGCGTTTTGTTCTGCGCGAATGCAAGTCCAGAATACGGACTCTGAAAATTTCAGGCCGGACATAGGCAGACCGAAGTAGACAACTTTTGTCTGGATTATCGAAAGAGGCTCAATATGCGCTTTTGTGAGATTGTCCAAGAGCTTCGCATTTATCTTCCCAGAAAACGTTCGCAAGGCGATTTCGTTATCAGTCTCGTTGACCTTGTTCTTCGCGATCCCATGGATAATGAAGAGGCTAAGGAACAAGCAGAGGAAAAATTCAACCCACTCAAGAATCTAGAATCCGACACCTTAAGACGCTATTTCAAAGGCGAGAAGCTTATATCGAAAAGCAATGCTAGCATTATTTGCAAGCGTTTTGATGGCGCGAATCTAACCAGCATGATCGATGATTTGCCCGAATCAGAGCGGGAGCCTTTATTGGAATTCCTAACCGTTAATGGATTCAAGGTTGAGATGAAAGATTTGGGTTACGCCTATTCCCATGTCCTCGGTCAGATTTTTCGTGGCCTTGTTGACGGCAAGGATGGGGTTGATATTGAGCTTGACTTATATGGCAAGCCCGCAATAGCTACTCTTGCATCAGAGCGCGTTTACTATGACAGAGAGAAAAGAACGATAGTTGTAGATGGCGACGCAATTAAGCTTCCAGAGGTTTTCTCCATGGATGCTTTCCTCGAAGAGGAAGCTGATCAACCGCATAAGTTCATCGAAGAAATACTTCGTGCTTACGCCGACTCCGACAGCTCTTTGGGTCGCAATGTGGAAGACGTGTCGTCCTTGCCTATCAAATTTCAGATCGATTATGAGGGGCATGTCGAAGCGTTCGTCAGCGCGGAGGGCATCCGACGCTCAGTACGCGATGTTTACTCAGATGGCGAGAACCAGTTCGATATATTAAAAGATGATGCTTACAACAATGTACGGCTCACTTATTACGATGATTCGCACGAAAATGGCTATAGACGCTTACGTTCGGTTACCAATCGCGCCGCCGACGCAAAGCTTGATAAGTCCACGCTCACATCGTTTACTAACCTTATTGGCTCTCAAGAGAAGTGGGGAATAGTTCATGTCCTTGTAGAAGATGGCCGCATCCCTTCATGGGTTGATCCGTACGAAGGGAGCATCTAGCTATGAGCACGAGCAAAGAAATGGATTCCTTGAACCTTTTCAGTATGGCGTACGCTGATTGGAACGAACGCAAAACAGGTGTTTTCAATTCTCCATTTGAAAACATGCTACGCATACTGATTCTGCTGGAGGTCGTCTCCGAACCACTCAATTTAGACAGGATAACGGCACTGGACTTCTTGGGTGTTTATGGTCGAAGATGGGACGTCCTCGACAAGAACCTACATGGCGACAATCCCTTTGATTTTGCCGAATTCACTCACAAGCGCATCGTCATGAAACATGCTATATTCTCAGCGATAAAAAAAGATTTCATTTCAATATCTGCTAATACTCGAGGCATTCAATACGAAGTCAATGATCGCGGCAAAGCGGTTATAGCCGCTATCGACTCGAAGTATGCCACTGAATACCGCGCCGGCATTGAAGCTGTGCACGCCCAAATTGGCGATTACACGGATGGGGATCTGCTTTCTTACATAAACATGAAAGCCATTGAAATGGGGGCGAGCATATATGCCGAGCTTTTCGATTGAAGAACTGCGCATCAAGGGTCCCGAAAAGGAAGACGCTGTCATCGGTTTCTCCGACGGTTTTAACCTAATTTGCGGCTGGTCTCAAACCGGTAAGACATGGATTCTTAAAAGCATCTACTACCTGTTCGGTTCCGAAGGAAGACCGTTCAATTCGCGGACGGGTTACACGACTGTCGAAGGAACTTTTAATACCGACCTTTACGGAAAGATAGTCGTAACGAGGAATATCAACGAAGACGTGGCCGTCGTTTTCGGCGCCGATGAAAGTATTGCAGGTATTTACGCAACGAACTTCAAGAAAAAGAAAGACGTCTTTGGGCACCTCGATAACTTTTGGTTGTCTGTCATTGGAGCTGAAGAGAACATCAAGGTTCCGAAAAATGGCCGCTACGAAAGAAGGCATCTCAGCTGGACTAATATAGCTAGCATTTTCTTCATAGACGAGCATGAAGTCGCGGAACCTAAATCCGTCATATTTAAGCGTAATAAGACAGAGACATACGATGCTGCAACGCTTCTGTACCTTCTTAATGGCGAATACGCTAAAGGTGAAGAGAAGATTCTCTCCAAAGGAGAAAAGCGGGCATCCAAGAAATCGCTGGAGGAGTATTTTGACGAAGAGGAAGGTGTTCTTATTGCCGAGAGAAGTGAATGCAGGGAGCGCATAAAGAATCTCTTGACGGATGACTCTAATGCGGCTGCAAAAGACGTTAGCGACGAAATGAGTCTGATGCAGCAAGAGATTGACATGCTCGTTGATGAGCGCAAAACCATCGAGACGGAGCTTCCAGCTCTCCGTAAAGAGCGTATTGACCTCGAATTGAAGATTGACAGAGACGAAAAGCTTATTAGTGAATATAAAGCTGACCTCCAAAGGATGGACTTCATATCTCAGGGAGAACAGGCTGCTGCGTCTCTTCCCGAGAATACGACTTGTCCGTTTTGCGGCGGCACATTACACGAAATTCCCGAGAGCTTCACTGAGGGGATACGCGAGGAGAGCAAACGAATTGTTGCTGAGTTAGGCGTTATCGTCGAAGCACAAGAAGTTTCTCTTAGACAACAAAAAGCTGTCGAGGATAGAATCTTCGTCTTGGAGGAACGGGAGGCAGAAATCAAAGAGCGCATCGATGAGCGTGCAATAGATTTGTCCGACTTCGACTCCTCTCTTGCTGTTTTTGGTGAACGCGTTTCCCTTGAGGGCAGGATGAGATTCATCAATGAGAAGCTGGAAGACATCGCAGCACGACGCAAAAACCTTAAGAAGGATAATCCCGACAAAGCAGAATTCAGGCCAAAAATCGCAATAGAAAACTACGTAGGTGAGGATTTTGACGAACTTTTAGTCGAGATGCTTGATGAATGCAATTTCACGGATGGCATCCCGTCATGGGATTTCACGAAATTTGACATCATGATTGACGGTATCCCGAAATCCGACGATCAAGGCAAGGGTCGTTGCTCTTTCTTGAATTCCATTGTTGGTCTGATGCTCTACAGGTATTTCAATTCCTCTAGCGCCTTGTACCACCCAGGCTTTCTCATCATCGATACGCCTCTGCTTGGTTTTGATGAAAACCCTGAGGGCGAAGATCGCTACCTTAGAGAAGGTCTTTACAAATGTCTTATGAAATATGCCGGCGATGGGCAAGTTATTGTTGTTGACAACATCAAAGTTCTCCCAAAGATTAATTTCATCGAGAAAGGTGTTCCCCTGACGCTGTTCGATAAAGACAAGGTCGAAGGTGGCACATCTTACGGCTTCATTCCAAATTTCAAGAAGGATATCGATAAAGAGGGGATGGATTAATGAAGATTTCTTATAAGATTCTTTAGATTAAACTTATAGAGTTGAATTTGATCAAAAGCTAATTGGCGAAGAAGGTGCACATTGGTCCAGCTTCCATTTGCCAGACTCAGCAAGGGTTCTAAGATAACGGTCGATCTCCTCTTGCGTAGCCGTGAAGCTCCCGGTTGCGATATTGGCGGTATCATCGCTAAAGTTATATGAACCGAAAAGGTGCGAAGAACTGCTACTGATAAAAAGTAGCTAAAAGATGTGATTGCTTGAGTCGAGTTTAAAGTGTCACCGCTGGCAGAAATCACATTAGTGCTAACATCAAATAGTGGGGTGTGGGCCTGTTGTCGGCGTCATCGCCGATGACGCCCGACGCAAGGATTGCAAAGTTGATTGCGCTTAAAATCTTTAGTAGGGCTCTTCGCGCTTGAGATCTTGAGCAACGATTCACCATCTGCATATTTTGGTTCCGCTTTACGCTCGCCTTAAACGGCTGCTTCACCGCTAAGGAAAGCCGAAAGCGCTCACAAGCCAATTCTAAAAAAGCGACAGAGCACCGCTCGGCCTCTTACCCAGCAAACCCAAGCCCAGTGATCTCCTGGTAGCGTCGTTTCAGCGTGTACGAATCGGGGAGTCTCGAAATCCTTTGATGAATCAATTCGTCAAAACTCGGCAGGTCTTCAGCTACCGCGTCGATACCGCCGGCAGCGTCGAGCAAGTCGAAATACGTCAGGAATCGGAACTCAAAAGGAACGCCTTCGATCTCCTCGGTGTAACCGTTACGGAAGTCGACAAGTCGTGAGATGTCATGAGCGACATACGTGACGCTAACGGTCATCTCGTAGGGCTCGTTGCGTAATTCCGCTTCATGTTTGTGGTACAGCACGGTCTCATGTAGAGAGTTGATATGTGCTTGTATGTACTCGTCTCGCAGGCCTCCGCCATGCGCTTCGTATGCCTCGATATGCGAACGGTTTGAAAGCTGCAGGTATTCGACGTCACCGTATTTGCGTCCTGAGGCGTTTGTTTCGTTGACGGAAGAGCCAAGGCCTCTCGCGAACCAGTCCTCTTCCGGGTGGATGCAACGGGTGAGGAAGTCTACCAAGCGTTGGTCGAGGACGCCTCTGGTTAGGCTGTTCGCTGCGCTAACGAATCCGATGAAGGTCTTGATAGAATCGCCATCAATCGGCTTCAAGGGCGTCTTTGTCTGACGGGAGTCGGCGATGAGGATTAGATAGCAACGAATGACGTGGGCGACGCGCCTTCTCGTCGTGTAAGGCAGTTCTGCCAGGATGCCAAAGGCGTCAGCAAGCATGATCGAGCCGTTTCCGGTTTGGCGGGAAAGCTTCGTCTCGGCCCATGCCTCGTCAAGCGCATAAACGGACTTGGCATTGTTGAGATACGGATTCTCCTGGGTGGGGTGATACATGGAGTTCCAAAGGGCCTTCACGTTGCCCGAGCGGGGCGCGCATTCGTAAATCGCCTTGCCGGGGAATCTGTCGACCATTTCAAGCGTAAGCAATTCGAAGTAAAGCATAAACTGATATGGCTCGAAGGGAATGAGGCCGAGTTCGATGACGTCATCGGCAAGTGCGTCGCTCCTCGAGAAAGACCCGAGGAGGCCTCTGAACGTATCTCCGGCGTCCTCAGGTTCGGTATCGCCGAACAAAGCGGCTACATCCATGACGTCTGCATCGTGTATTGCTGCGATCCTCTCAGAGCTGAAAGGCGGATTGATGCCGATGGAGCTAATTACTGCGCTGATCGCATCAAAAGTTGCAGCGGGGACGTTGAGAATGGCTCTGATCCTATCGAGGCCAAGGTGCTGCTCCACAACGAGGGTGCGAATGAGCGGAGCGCAACCGATTAAGGCGATTGCGTGGCTTCTCGCCATGAACTGCTTCTCCTCGAGCTTTTCTTCAAGCTTGAAGTAGTTATTCGCGAGTTCTTTCATCTCGTGATCGACGCTGACGGCAGCGCGAACAACGTCCTTCAATTCCTTTGAAGGCTTAGTGGGGTTCTCCAGCCAGAACCTCCACATCTCGTTGAACCGATCGGAGATCTCTCCAATGGGAATTCTAATATCCTCAGGAGCATTCTCGTAATAGCTTACAACCAACTTCGCGGCTCCCTCCATCGAGTCCGGGTCGATGGGTAGGGACGCCGCCAGGAGTACTTCGGAGATATCAGATATGTTTGCCATGCTATTCATCAATACGCTCCCATAAAGGCTGCGGCTCGTGCACGAGAAGGTCATCAAGGTCGTCGCCCACCGCACTGAGGGTTAATCCGCAGGCGCAGAGGACCTGAGAAAGCTCGGAAACAGTTATTCGCTTGGAGCCGTTCTCCAGTTTCGATATCGACGCCTGTTGGGTGCCCAGTGCCTCGGCGAGCGCCGCTTGCGACATCCCTGAGCGCCTCCGCCATTCAGCAATGAGTCGTCCAAGGGAAAGGTTGAAGTCGTCCACTAGGGCCCCTTTCCGGTCGCAGTCAATACCTGTATATGATATCATTCCATGAGCTCATTCTAATCTGGAATGAGCTCCACTTTTCAGGAGGATTATCTTAATGAAGCGTTTCGTCAGTCTTTATTCGGGAGCGGGTGGTCTGGACCTCGGCTTCATCGCCGCTGGGTTCACCCCCGTGTTCGCGAACGACATCAACGCAGATGCCATGAAGACCTACTCTGCCGCGATGGACGCGATCTCGAAAAAGACCGGCAAAGCGTTGAGTCATAGGATAGTCACTGGAGACATCAGAGAGGTCGAGGAATTGCCCGAGCGAGGCTCGGCGGAGTTGGTCATTGGCGGGCCGCCCTGCCAGGGCTTCTCGGTTGCGGGAAAGATGGACCCGAACGATCCCCGTTCCCGTCACGTTTTCGACTTCCTCGGCATGGTCGAGAGGGTCCAGCCCCGGGCTTTCGTGATGGAAAACGTTAAGGCGCTCGCCAAGAACAAGCGCTGGGCGGGAACCATCGCCGACATCCGCAAGAAGGCGAAAGAGATCGGCTACGAAACCAAACTCGAGGTGCTGAACAGTGCCGACTATGGTGTGCCACAGACGAGGGAGCGCATGTTTCTCGTTGGAATCAAAGATCCTGGCATTGAATATGATTACCCTAAACCGACAGTCAAAAAATGGCTGAGTGTGGTTGACGCCCTACGTGGGCTGCCTCCCCTCGGAGAGCCGGGCAACGACCAAACCTGCAAGGCGAGGGTCACTACAGCAAAGAACCCTGTGCTGCGCCCTTCGCCGTTCGCGGGCATGCTCTTCAACGGCCAGGGCCGTCCGATGGACATGGACAAGCCCTCGCCGACACTCCCCGCTTCAATGGGCGGGAACAGGACGCCGATAGTCGACCAGGAGACGCTTGAAACCGGTGCGCCCCAATGGGTCGAGGAATACCATGCAGAACTCCAAGGTGGCGGCAGCGTCGTCGACAGCGTTCCGGTCAGGCTTCGACGCATCTCGGTCCAGGAAGCTGCGGCCATACAGGCATTTCCCCGAGATATGCCATGGTGCGGCTCGCAGTGCTCCCGATATCGCCAAATCGGCAATGCGGTTCCTCCCAAGATGGCTTTTGCGGTCGCTCTGTCTGTCGCGAAAGCTCTTGATATGGATTTAGAAGCCAATCCCTCTCTGCTCGACGAACTTGGTTGAGGGGGCCTTTCGCCCCTCGTGCTCTCTATCGCCGTCTGCTGCGTTTATGGTGGCCTCTCCTGTTGGGGAGATGCGCTGAGCATAATGGGCGTGCGGATTGCTGGAGTGCTAGAGCCACCGAATTTCTCTAGTCGGCCTTCTTTGGGTATAAATGTTTCCAGATTGTGCTTCCAAATTGCTCAACAGTTGGGTTCACGATGTCCTTTAGCTACGCTTTAACCCAGCTCATATGGTCTTTGGCGAACCGTCCCGATTCTTCGCAAATTACATCGACGCTGTCGGAAAAGAGCATTGCGCGAGTTATACCCGCACGTTTTAGTTGCGAACTGATTGAAGGTTTTGCGCTGCCGCGTATTGTGATTCTACCAGCAACGATTTCGTGGTCCTTCGACAAAGGGGATATGTTCTCGATAAACAAAGGGCCGTGGTCGTCTTCGTCGATGTCGTTGGGGAACAAGATGAAGCTAGATTGCTGGATTCTCTGCCTGTCTGAATGATGGTAGGAATGAACGAAAAATGGCGCTTTGCAGCATTCGTGTACCCATTGACCCCCTTTGCGGCCATCGCCAATGCAGCTTTCCACTAAGCCTTTTTGCTCGAGAAAATAGGGTTGCGCTTTCACTCGTTCATAAAAAAACTCAAGATGGTCGTATGAGCCCTGAATCATGCGATAGGAATCTGCAACGGCCATGTCTATTGGATAACGTTCTGTCTCTCGGTCAACAGGCGCGAAGGCCAAGACCTCTCCGTCGGCATCCAGATTGCTTGTGGCGGCAAAATAGAGAGCAACGAGAGGCGAAGAGGTGATATCAAGGAGTCGGGTGGGTGCCCCATGGTGTTGTAGAAAAGCGAGACGGTCGAGGGGTGTGTTGAGTTTGCGGGTAGTTTCCGGGAAGTTCTCTTCAACGTACTCTACAATGCGTCTCTCGAATCCAAATGGAAGATTGCAAACGCCGCTGATCTGACGACCAAGTGAGGGCATCAGCTGGTAGCTGACCTTGCCTTGTCCTCTGTAATATAGCCGCTTCGGTATGAGTTCGCGGACGAGCCCCGAATTTAATACTTCGATAGCTTCAATGAATTCGCATAGGGTAGAGACGGTGCGAGTGACTTGTTTCATATAGGTCTCCGTTAGATGTTGCCGATGTGCCCGACAGCTTTTTTGCAAATTATGACGCTTTTGAATGAATGGCCATGTTTATGCTAGCACTAGAATCCTCGAGCGGAACGAATGATTTGGATTGGCCATTGCCAGAGCCGGCCCTCGCCTTCAGTGGACTCTTGCGGTCTAGGAGCTAAGGAGTTGGCGATAAGGTATCAATCTCAAATCGAACCTGCTTACCTGCCAAGTGCAACTAGTGACGCCTGCTATGGTGGACGCCATCGAATGGTCGGCGCGAGGAAGAGGTGGTCGCGTGGAATTCACATCGGCTAGTGCCAACAAGTACCTGCGGAGGCTGCAGGACGAGAAGGATCGGCTTCTGCGGACCGAGCAGGAGGTGAGCACTTACGTGCTCGCAGAAGGGGAGGCGGTTGAGCCTCCTGCCTACGACTACGGAGCTGTGCGCGAGAAGGTTGCGCAGATCGACGCCCAGGCGCGGGCCATTCGCCACGCCCTGCACCGGTTCAACATGCAGACGGTTCTGCCCGAGCGGGGCATCACCATCGACGAGGCCCTTATCCTGCTCGCGCAGCTGTCGGGGCGCAAGGATCGCCTGAACTCGCTCGCCTCACGGCAGCCCCAGGAGCGACTGGGCAACCGGTACTTCGGCAGCAGCAACGGGCCCATCGAGTACCGTTACGCGAACTACGACGTCACCCAGGCGGAAGCGGACTACCGCGCCGTCGCGGACGAGATAGCCGCGCTGCAGCTTGAGCTGGACCTGGTCAACCAGACGGAGGTTTTCTCGGTCGAGCTGTAGGGGTTCGCCCGTTTTCCGGATCTGCGGCTCTTTCCGCAAGGATACTTTGGAACGTTGCGGTTTCGCGTTGGGGTTGTCGGGTAGTTCGTTGTCGGCAGTGCCGTGCGGTTTTGAGCGTTGGCGTCTTGCCGGAAGATCTGGCTTCCACCCATTCCGCCGCAGATCGAAAGCTTCGGGCTCCTCCCCGCGAGGCCGCCCGCGATGCCGAAGCACGGTTATAGGCATCACCCTATTTGGCCGTGCCGCGCGAACAGCGGGGCGCCTGTCACATGAGCAGCGCGCTAGATGCTCGCGGCTGCGCATCTTCGCTTCGGGGACGAAGCGCGCGAGCGGCCTGTTCTTCCGTGTGCGCGATGGGTGCTTGTGGTACCCTTTTCGATTATGGGCGAGGTCATCAATGGGTACATAGCTACTTTCAGCGGGAGTTTCAATGTGGCGGTTCTGGTGTGGCCGTTGCTGTCGCTGCTGCTCAGCGTGCCTGTGCTGGTGGCGCTGTACCGCCGCGACGGGTGGCTGCCGCTGACCACTATGTTCGCCGTGTTTGCGAGCATTCTCTACGCTGCCGGCCTCGTGTGCTTCACGCTGTATCCGCTGCCCACGGGCGATGCGGGCCCGGGTATCACCTACGGCATCCCGCCCATTCTGGATCCGCTCAACTTCATCCACGACATCGCCGAAGGCGGCGCCCGTGCGGTATTCCAGCTGCTGTTCAACATCGTGTTGTTCGTGCCGCTCGGCTTCATTGCGCGAACGCTTCTGAAGCTGAAGCTGCCGCTTGCGCTGGCGTTGTCCTTCGCCACGACCTGCCTTATCGAAACAGCGCAGCTCACGGGGCTGTTCGGGGTGTACCCCTTCGCGTACCGGACCTTCGATGTGGACGATCTTATCTGCAACACGCTCGGCGGCCTGATCGGCTGGGGTCTGGGGCATGCGGCCGCGAGGCTGACCCAGCGCGAGGCCGAGGTGCTGCCGCCGGTTACCCACAGCCCCGGCTTCGTCCGACGCGCGGTGGCGCTGTGGACCGACGCTATGATCATCGATGTGTGCGCGGTGGTGCCGCGCCTGGTGATGGCGGCTGGCCTGAGACTGCTGATGGGCGATGCCTTCGACGAGGCTCTTCTGAACTGGGTCAACGGCGCGATGTGGGCGGCCTGCTACGTGATTGCCTTCGTGGTGGTGGAAGTGGTCGTCCCCTGGATGCGCGACGGCAGCACGCCGGCGGGTCTGTTCTATCGCATGTCGTGCGAGACCCGACGGAGGGTCGGTGCGTCGCGGATCGCCTTTTACGCGGCGCGGGCGGTTGTGCTGCTGCTCGTGCTGAGGCATCCGCTGTACGCGGGGCTGCCCCTCGCCGCCTTCTACCTGTTCGCCCGCAACATGCCCTACGACTACATTCCCGCAGGAAAGACTGCGCCAGCCAGCGATGGGGAAGAGGCACCGGATATGGTGGAAGCCGCCCAGGCGTAACGCGGGCGCTCATCTTGCTGGAAGATCCCGGCTGCCACCCATTTCGCCGCAGATCGAAAGCTTCGGGTGCCGCTCTGCGAGCCTCCTTGTTCTAGCGTAAGCGGTACCTTGTCCCGCGCGCTGAGCCCTCGGATGCAATAATGCCCATGCCCAGCAATTCGGCGATAAGCCCCTTAGCCTTGGTCGGCCCGCAGTTTAATGTGGATTCCACGTCTCGGCGCGTAAAACCTCCCTTTTCTTGGGCAACTTTTACGATTTCCGAGAGATCGTGGGAGAGAGCAGGTTGCGGAGCGAACGCTGATAGCTGGGCCGAGGTGGAAGATGCCGGAGCGAGGTTTGTCTCGGAGAGGGGGCTGTCGCTGGGCGCGTCGGTGTGCGGATAGAAGGCGGACAGCTTTCCTGTGTAGACTTTCACCATCACGCGATCCGGGTTGATGAGCTCCTCTATTTCGGGTGATGGTGCGCCGGCCGCTTTCGCAGCGTTTCTCATCACGTCGAATCCGCTTCCCATTCGCTCGCAAGCGCTGATAAGCCCAAACATTCGCATCAGAGTAGGATTGCGTGCGTCCGAAATTCCACCCGCTCTTACTACATCGAGCGCCACGCGTGAATTACCGGGATTGGCTATTTCGATCCGGTCAGAGTACCTCAGGGCGACGATGCCCCTTCTCCCATAGTAGTTCGAGTGAACGAGTGCGTTAGCGAGCGCCTCTCTTATGGCGGCATGCATCTCGGTGTCTTCGATGCGCTGGAGATTGTTGTCGAGGGCGAACGGTTTTTTAAGGCCGCCGGTCAGTCGCGGTAGCGCTTCGGTCCAGAAATCGAAAATGTTTCCCGTCCATGTTCCGTCTTGCGACGTGATGCGATCTGCCCATCGGCGCTCGTGGCTCGCTTCGCGATAGTCTAGGAAGTAGTTCGCGTATTCCTTTGCGATTTCGTGCTCAAAACCGAACATGAGAAGGCCGGCACGCGTTGGATGAAATTCTCCCTCGCCGTTTGTTCGTCCAATGGCGTTCAGCTTCACGAGGAATTCCTCGTCATCGAGCCTGAGCCACGGGTGGTTCGGTCGGGCAGCTGATACCACGGCCCGATATCGGTTTACCGTATCCCACGAGAGGGCATCGAGCGAAAACTCTTCAAGTACGGCATCATCGAGCGGTTCGTTGCTCGCCTCGCGAATCATGGCAACGATTTCTTCGGATGAGCAGCGATAATCTCCCTCGCCGTCTCGGCGATAGGTCCCCTTTTCCCGATTGCCGCCGATATAGATGGGTTTCAAATGCCGGTTGTCGCGAGGAACTTGTATGCGGATAATGGCGCAGTCGTTAATCGTCTCAATGGTGATCGAGTCATCCGTGAGAATGTTGGCGCTGACTTTCGAGGGGTTATGCACTCCGTCCCAGAATTTCTTGACGAGCTGTTCGGGGTTCGGGACTCCGACGTATTCGACTTCTCCTCCGGGGGTTTCTTCCGCGCCGAGGATGATCAGGCCGCCGTTGGTGTTCGCGAAAGCAGAGTAGGTTTCCCAGATGCTCTCGGGCACGCCACCTTTGGCGCGCTTTGCTTCCAGCTGGCTGTTCTCGCGCAATGTTTTCACGGCGGTATCTCTCATGTTGCCCTATCTCTCGGTTGAGACTCTGCTGGCATTATCGGTCGTTATCGGTCGTTATCGGTCGTTATCGGTCGTTATCGGTCGTTATCGGTCGTTTCGCCGCTTTTATAATCACGCGCGCTAAAACTCGTTAAAAGAAATCAAGGACGCAGGCGCCGCTCCTAGCAATTCCCCACGTAGACGTGCTTCAAGTAGCGGCTCGCCACGTCGGCGAGTTTGTGCACGGCCGCAATGGGAATCCTGGCAACCCCGCCTACCCGCGGGAGGCGGGACGACGGAGAGCGGTGGCGACGCTGCGGCCCTTGGTGCGCGCGGCGCCCATGACGGCGGTGGCGCCCCCGAAGTCGAGCCCGGTGATGATCTTTACGAGTTGCAGGAACAGTATGAGCACGAGCAGGGGAATCAGGCAGCTCGTTACAATCATGACGGCCAAGGTGTCCACCATGGTGTTCAGCTGCTGCCCTAAGCTGTCCAGCGCCTGCTGCGCGCCCTGGGTCAGGCCGTTCCACCCATCCTGCACGGCGCTCGCGATGCCGCCGAGCAAGCCCTGGTCCTCCTGCGGCTCGGCCTGGGTGTTCTCCTCCAGCTGCTGGGTGGCCTCTTGGGCCGCGGCATTGGAGGCGGCAAGCGTCTCGTCGAAGGTGGCGTCCACGTTGTCGGTGAGCCATACGCTCACGGGCACCACGAGCGCCAGCGCCAGCCCGAATGCCGCGAGCTTCGCGCCCAGCCGCTGCAGGTTCACCCGCGAAAGCGTTCCCCGTTGCAGGAACACCGCGACGGCTCCTTCCCTTGAGGGTCTTTCCGTGAAAGTACAATCGGCACTCGCGCGCATCAGCGCTGTCCAGCGATTTGATTGCGTATTGAAACCAGGCGCCGCCCTTGTGGTACCTGGCGGAAGTGCCGCCGCTTTCGCGGTCAACCGTTCCCCCGACTGACGTGGGATTCTGCCTTGCCCACCCCCAGGCCGAGCGCTAGAATGCGGCCTCGCGTCTTCTCGCACACTGCCGAATCAGAGGTATTGCCGCCGCGTGGAACCTTCCTCGCGGTGCGCCGTCGCGTGGGGCGCGCCCTGTCCGACGACCCGAAGAAGCGAGCCATGCAGCAGCGCGACAAGATCAAGCCGATACTTTTCAGCATTCTCAAGCATTCCAGCAAGGAAGAGCTCAAGCAGCAGATACCCCGCGACATTGTGGCCGGCATCGTGGTGGCCGTGGTGGCCCTGCCGCTTTCCATCGCCCTGGGCATCGCGTCGGGAGTGTCGCCCGAGCAGGGCCTCTACACGGCCATCATCGCCGGCTTCCTCATCGCCTTCCTCGGCGGCAGTCGCGTGCAGATTTCAGGTCCCACGGCGGCGTTCGCCACCATCGTCGCGGGCATTGTGGCCACCGACGGCATCGAGGGACTCATCGCGGCCACCATCATCGCGGGCATTCTGCTCATCCTGATGGGCCTGTGCAAGCTGGGCGCCGTCATTCGCTTCGTGCCCTTCACCATTACCACCGGTTTCACGGCCGGCATTGCCGTCACGCTCACCATCGGCCAGTTGAAGGACTTTCTGGGGCTCACCTACCCCGACGGCACCGTTGCCGTGGAAACGACGGAGAAGCTGGCTGCACTGGCGAGCAACATCGCCACGGTGAACGCGCAGGCGTGCGTGGTGGGTGCGGTGTGCCTGGCCATCCTGTTCCTGTGGCCCCGGGTGTGCGAGCGCGTTCCCAGCTCGCTTGTCGCGCTGCTGGCGGGCATCGCCATGGTGAGCGTGCTCGGGTTGGACGTGCGCACCATCGGCGATTTGTACGTTATCGACAGCGCGTTGCCCGCGTTCCATATGCCCCAGCTCGATTGGGCTCTGTTCCGCAGCCAGCTGGCCAACGGCGTGACCATCGCCATCCTGGCCGCCATCGAGTCGCTTCTGTCCTGCGTGGTGGCCGACTCCATGATCAGCGCGCACCACCGTGCCAACACGGAACTGGTGGCGCAGGGCATCGGCAACATCGCCTCGGTGCTGTTCGGCGGCATTCCCGCCACTGGCGCCATCGCCCGCACCGCTGCGAACGTGAAGGCCGGCGGTCGCACGCCCATTTCCGGTATGGTGCATGCCCTGGTGCTCGTGGCGGTGCTGGCGTTCCTCATGCCCTACGCGGCGCTCATTCCCATGCCCACCATCGCCGCCATTCTGCTGTACGTGGCCTACAACATGTCCGGTTGGCGCAACTTCGCGCACCTGTGCCAGACGGCGTCGAAGGGGGCGGTGGCCACGCTGGTGCTCACCTTCGTGCTGACCATCGTGTTCGACCTGGTGGTGGCCATTGCCGCGGGCATGCTCATCACCATGGTGCTCTTCCTGAAGATGGTGAGCGAGGAGACCGAGGTGAAGGGCTGGAAGTACTACTGCGACGAGAATTCCGAGGTCACGCACTTGCGCGAGCTGCCGAAGAGCGTGCGCGTGTACGAGATCAACGGGCCCATGTTCTTCGGCATGACCGAGCGCATCGCCGACATCTCGGTGAAGGAGTTCACGAAGTACCTGATCATTCGCATGCGCGGCGTGCCCTCGCTGGATGCCACGGGCATGAACGCCCTGGAGAACCTTTACGCGTACTGCGATGCCCACGGCGTGCGCCTCATCTTCTCGCACGTGAACGAGCAGCCGATGCGCACCATGCAGCGCGCCGGCTTCGTCGATCTGGTAGGGGAGGAGCACTTCCGCAGCAGCATCGACGACGCCATCGCCCACGCCCGCGAGCTGCTTGCGGAAGAGTCGACTGCAGCGGGCGAGTAATTGCCGAATTGCCAGCGGTGACAAAATCTATACGCTGTGCGCATAAAAATCGACTTATATAGACATTCAAAGAGGCGTGTCGCACATTTTTAGACTTATATAGGCATCGCTGGCCTTTCCGGCTGACTGCGATGTCTATATAAGTCGATTTTCGCGTACGGGAGGGCCGTTCTACGTCACGAGAGAATGCGTGATTGGCAAATCGGCCCGGTTTAGGAAATCGAAGCTCTCCTTGGGACGCTGCGGACGGTTTCGGGCACCGAAGGCCGCCGGCGCCCGCGCCGCCTGTGGCCGAATAGCCCGTATGGGGGATGCGGTCGGGCGCAGCCGTTCCGTATCATAGGCTCACGATGGAAGATGGGTGCCCAGCGCCCCGGCGTGAAGGAGCTTCGCATGCGCATCATCAACGGGGCCTTGGGCCTGCTGTTCTTCGGACTGGGCGCTCTAGGCGCCGTGCTGCCCGTGCTGCCGACGACGCCGTTTCTGCTGCTAGCGTCGTTTTTCTTCCTGCGCAGCTCCAAGCGCCTGGACGATTGGTTCCACGGGACGCGCCTGTACAAGCGCTATCTGGCCAACTTCATGGAGAACCGGGTTATGACCCTGCGCACCAAGTTTCTGTGCATGGCGCCCGGCGTGGGTATCATGTCGGTGCTCGCGGTGGTGCTGCCGCAGTGGTGGGCCAAGGCGCTCCTTGTGGCGCTCGTCATCTTCGAGCTGTGGTACTTCGCGTTCCGCATCAAGACCATCTCGGTGGATGAGGCGCGCCGCCGCGGCGAGATGCGCCTTGCGGAAGCCGCGCCCGCCGACGAGCTGGTACCTGCGGGCGCAGGGGAGTAGGCTCCACGAACGCCCATTACAGTTTGAAGTGTAGTTAATCCGACTGCTTGAGCAGCCCGCCCGGACAGTCGGATTACGATTGACATATGTCCCGAGGGACTGCCGATCGGGCGCCCGCGGACGGC
>NZ_JAYMFI010000017.1:0-109240 GCF_035830635.1 Adlercreutzia shanghongiae
TCCTCCAGGGTGTTGGGGGTGAGGTTCAGCAGCTCGTCGCCGGGGCGGTGAAGGATGACCTTCTTGAGCTCGCCGATCTCGCTCTTGACGTTTACTCCTTGCATAAAAGCTCTCCTATCTTGGTAGCGGATAGAACTTTTCGCCAGCCACAGAAGATCTCAAGCGCCCTGAAGTTGTTGCCCCAAGTCGTATCAAGGTCTGTTGTGTTTGGACAAGGCCAACTTTGCCACAACTTGTGGTGGGCTTCAGGAAACAGGAGGTTTGGTTGTCGCGGCGGTATCGAGATGACATCAAGCTGTCACTTAAAGCTGAGTTCAAAAGTCTTCTTTTGCCCTGAGCGTTTCACTTTGAGATCATCTTATTGATCAACGATGAGGCGTTTCATCTGGAAAAGGAGCGGGCACTGTTGTGCATCTGGGCATCGAGGGCCACCCAGGGCGCCTCCCCCTCCCAATGTCGATCCCGTAGAAAAGGCGATAGCGCGCCGTTTTCGTTCTGCTATAATCTACGGCGCCGTTTTCGAAGGCAGAACGTCTTCGGAAGACGGGGTTTGCCCCCTGTTTATGCTGGGGCAGATTTCGTCCCTCGCAGGGGCGCAGGCGGGCTTTGCCCTGCGCCGCGATGGGCGACATGTTGAAGCGTCGGGATGTGGCGCAGTCTGGTAGCGCGCCTGCTTTGGGAGCAGGATGTCGCAGGTTCGAATCCTGTCATCCCGACCATTTCCCTATTCCCCTTTTACTCCTTCGCCTCACGCAGCAACATTGTCAGATTTTGCGCAAATCGCACGATAGCGGTGCATCGGCCCGCACTAACCTACCCGTTCATGCAGTTGGAGCGAAATTATCCTGTGCTAAACTGTCGGGCATGGCAGATGGGCGGACATATCAGATCAAGGTTTACGACACACCGTTGGCGCAGTTTCAGTTTGAGAAAACGCTGACAGGATTTCGTGCGCGCAACCTTGAGGTTGACGAGAATCTCGCTCACTTGCTGCCCCTGAACATCATGCAATCCCCCGACGACGTTGAGCTTGCACGTTTTCTCAACAGTCGCCGCATTCCGAAAGGACGCGCCTACCTCGAAGAGGTGCTTCGGCCCTACGGGCTGTCCTCCAACGACACCAAGGGAATCATCGACTTGTCGCGCGGCGTATCCGTCAACGATGCGTACTCCGTCGTCCCCGTCGAAGATGATATCCCCTGGAGCGACTACAACCTTTTCGACAACGACTTCGATGAGGTGCTGCAGGTTATCGCCTACACGGGCGCCATTCCCGAAGGCGTTGTGGGAACGGGCCGCCCCTCGGATTTGACGCCTTCGGGAGCCTTCCCCAAAACGTGGCGCAAAATTGACGGTGAGCTGATTCTGTACAAGGCGGGCTCGGTCATGGCCGCCCCCCATTACGGGCGCGAGCCCTATTCGGAAGCCCTTGCCTGGCAAGTCGCGCAAGCGGGCATGTTCAACGCGGTGCCCTACCATCTGGAAGAATGGCATGACAAGCTGTGCTCGACGTGCGCGCTCTTCAACACAGCCGACGTCTCGTTTGTGCCCTTCGATTTATGCTTGCCATCAGCAACGATGCAGCTTTGCGATTTGGAACTGGCGCTGGCCTACTTCGGGGATATAAGCGAAGAAGCAGCTGATGAGCTCCGCTCGATGGCCGTCTTCGATGCGATTATCGCCAATAGCGACCGGCACACGGGAAACTTCGGCGTGCTACGCGACAACGCAACGGGGCGCGTCTTCGACATGGCGCCCATCTTCGACAACAACGTCTCACTTTTCGCACGCGATTTCGACGAGAGCCTCCAGCTGGACGCCATGCTGTCCCGTGTTGTCGAAGCTCCTGGCATTCTTG
This sequence comes from Adlercreutzia shanghongiae, assembly GCF_035830635.1. Classification (NCBI taxonomy): domain Bacteria; kingdom Bacillati; phylum Actinomycetota; class Coriobacteriia; order Eggerthellales; family Eggerthellaceae; genus Adlercreutzia; species Adlercreutzia shanghongiae. Next base: position 1,859 of record NZ_JAYMFI010000017.1, read on the forward strand.
ACGCTACCCTCGACAAGCAAGCCGCAGTGCTCTTGGGCGAAACGCAGCGCTCGCAACTTGAACGCTTGGAGGACTTCCGTTTCGACGGAAGCGGGTTCATCGACGAATACCGCCACACCCATCCTGCGGGTAAAACCATCGGCGAAGCGCGCCTTGTGGCGCTTGGCGAGTTCGTGCGCGCTCGCGCCCGGCAATTCCTCGCTCAGTAGCACTTGGTCGCCATAGGGCAGATTCGTCAGCACTGCAACAGAACCGTTTGGGGCCTTCGGGTTCTGCCATAATGCGGGTATGGAACGATTTCGGCTGAAAAGACTGTGGCTTTTAGTGCCCGGCGCGGTGGCGCTGGTGCTGACGTGGCTTGCTCAGGGAAACCCGGGGGCGGCCGATGCTATGTTCAGCCGGGGCATCTACCCGTGGATTTCCTCGGCCTGGGGCTTTCTGCCGTCGCTGGCACCGTTTTCGGTAGCGCAGTGGGCGGTAGTCGCGTTTCTGGTTTTCTGCATTGGATGGCTTGCCTTCTACGTTATCGCTTTCGTGCGCGGCAAAGGCGAGCGCGGGCTCGTGGTTTGGAAGGCGCTCGCGACGCTTCTGGCCGTCGTCTCGGTTGGCTACTTCACCTTTGCGCTCATGTGCGGGCTGAACTACTATCGGCACACCTTCGCGGAAGAGGCCGGCTTCACCTTGCAGGAATCGACCACCGATGAGCTGACGACGCTCTGCGAGAGCCTGGCCGAAAACGTGAACGAGACGCGGGATGAAGTTGCCGAGGCCGTCGAGGGCCCTGACAGCGCGAGCAAGGCAGACGGCGTCGCCAACGCGCAGGTGCCCGACGTCTACGCCGAATCCCGCGGCGGCTTCTGGACGTACTCCCACGAAACCGTGGCGAACATGCAGGTGCTGGCCGAGAAGTACCCGGCGCTTTCGCGCCCGCTGTACTCCCCGCCCAAGCCCGTGCTTTTCTCCGAGCTTTTGAGCTATGCCGACATCGCCGGCATGTACTTCCCCTTCACCGTAGAGTCGAACATCAACACCGACGGACCGTTCTTCACCATTCCGGCCACCATGGGCCACGAGATGGCCCACCAGTGCGGTTTCATGCGCGAAGACGAGGCGAACTTTATCGGCTACCTCGTCTGCAAGGACGCCGCCGACCCGCTGACGCGCTACAGCGGCTACTCGCTTGCCTACGACTACGCCATCGGAGCGCTGAACCGCGTCGACCACGAGCGTGCGGTCGCCATCAACGACAGGCTGTCCGAAGCCGTGAAGGCCGATCGCCGGGCCCGCTCGGAATACCTGGAGCAATTCGAAGGGCCCGTGGCTGAAGCATCAAACGCCGCGAACAACGCCTACCTGAAAGCCAACCAGCAAACCGACGGCACCCGCAGCTACGGCCGCATGGTAGACCTGCTGCTCGCCGAGCAGCGTGCCCGATAACATCGAAGCACTTAGAAGTGTCTATTAGCGTTTTTAGCAACTTTAGCGTTTTTAGCAACTTTAGCGTTTTTAGCAACTTTAGCGTTTTTAGTCAGCGCTACCAACGAAGAAGTTCTTGACTCGAAAAGGCGAAGCGGTACCTACTGTTGTCGAGCGCGGTAGAGGCCGTATTCGAGGGAATCGACGAGGGCGTTCCACGAGGCTTCGATGACGTTTTCGGAGACACCGACCGAGCCCCAGGTGTCGCGACCGTTGGTGGTGGTGATGGTCACGCGGGTGATGGCGTCGGTACCCTGGCTCTCGTCCAGCAGACGCACCTTGTAGTCGGTCAGCTCAAGTGCGGCCACCTGCGGATAGGACGGCGCGATGGCCAGGCGCAGCGCCGCATCCAAAGCGCCCACGGGGCCGGTGCTCTCACCGGTGGCCACGAAGCGCTCCTTCCCCACGTGAATCTTCACCGTGGCCTCGGACAGCGCATCCTTCGCCAGGGCGCCGGTATCCTCGCGGTCGTCCACGATGACGCGGAAGCTCTCCAACGTGAACGAGGGCTCGTACAGGCCAAGATGGCGCATGAGCAGAAGCGCCAGCGACCCGTCGGCCACCTCGTAGGTGAAGCCGGCCGCCTCGCGCTCCTTAATGCCGTCGAGCACCGCCTGCACATCGATTCCCGCCGCCTCCAAATCGAACCCGAGGAAGGCCGCCTTCTGCAACAGGGACGCCTTGCCCGCCAGCTCGCTCACGAGCATGCGGTTTGCGTTGCCCACCGCATCGGGCCTCACGTGCTCGTAGGCCTCGGGGAACCGCGCGATGGCGCTCGCGTGCAAGCCGCCCTTGTGGGCGAAGGCGCTCGCACCGGTATAGGGATGGTGGGCCGATACCGACATATTGCACAGCTCGGCCACGTACTGAGACACGCTTGTGAGCTGCGCCAGGCTGCGCTCCCCTACGCACACGTCCCCCATCTTCAGCTCCAAATCGGCGATGACCGTGAGCAGATCGGCGTTGCCGACGCGCTCGCCGATGCCGTTCACCGTGCCCTGCACCTGGCTCGCCCCGCCGCGCACGGCGGCGAGCGTGTTGGCAACGGCGCATCCCGAATCGTTGTGGCAGTGGATGCCGAAGCTCGCATCGGGAAACGCCACGGCGGCCGCCGCGACAATTTCCTCCACTTCGAAGGGCAGCGCGCCGCCGTTGGTCTCGCAGAGGTCCACCGAAGCCGCGCCGGCCTCGAGGGCGGCGCCGATGCAGGCAAGGGCGTAGTCGGGGTTGGCCTTGTAGCCGTCGAAGAAGTGCTCGGCGTCGAACACCACGCGCCGCCCGGCGGCGGCCAGATAGGCCACCGAGTCGGCAATCATGCGCAGGTTCTCGTCAAGGGTCGTTTGCAGGGCCCGTTCCACCTGGGCGTCCCAAGTCTTCCCCACGATGGTCACCACCGGCGCCCCGCAGGCGAGCAAGTCGGCCAACCCCGCGTCCTCGGCGGCGGCGACCCCCTTCTTGCACGTGGAACCGAACGCGGCGATCTGCGCGTGGCGCAAATCCATAGCCGCCACGTTCCGGAAAAAGGCCACGTCTTTGGGGTTCGACGCAGGAAAGCCGCCCTCTATGAAATCGATGCCGAACTCGTCGAGGCGCCGTACAATGGCGAGCTTGTCCTCGAGCGAAAGCGTCACGCCCTCGCACTGCTCCCCATCTCGCAACGTCGTATCGTAGGTGTAGATGTGCCTGCCCATGGCGACTCCCTTCGCTTGGCGAAATCGCAACCATTATAGGGCAACGAGCCATCAAGCCCTTTCTGCGAGCACGACTCTTCGATGCTTGTCTATAATGATGGGCTCTGCCACGAGCCGTGATATGGGAGGGGACCATGGCAACCGGAACCGCACATCTAAACGCCGACGAGAAGCGCCGTTTCGCTCTAGCCTCTCTGGGCTTTGCGCTGTTCTACGCGGTATGCGTCTCTTTCTTCTACTCCACATCGCTCCTAGGACGCGAAGGTTTTGACGTACAGCATTTCGACAACGTGCTCAATCCGACCATGTTTGTCGTAGCCGCTATCTTTTCAGCTCTTGCCGGACGAGCGGCCGCAACCCGCCAGAAAATCTTCGCTTATGCCGGATACGTGCTTCTTGCGGCGGCGCTATGCTTCGCTCTCTGGCACGCATCCGCCGCGCCGGCCGCTTCGCTCTTCGGGATTGCAGCTTTTTGCGCAGGCGCGGGCATGAGCCTAACCGCGCCCTTCTTCTTCGCTTCGCTCGCGGCGTTCCCCCGACGCTTAATCGCCCTCGCTTGCGGCATCATGGCTCTTCTCGGCATGCTCCTCGACATCGGGTGGAGCCTTCTGCCTGCGACGTTTTCGCTCATCGCGCAGCTCGCGGTCTTAGGCGCGTCGGCCTTCTGCCTGAAAGCGTCCACGAACATCAGTTTCGCCCGCGCGCCAAAATCGAGCGAGTCGTCTCCCGCCTCCACGAGGATGGACGCGCGGAGCTTCCTCAACACCTTTCTTGTTTCAGGTGTGGGCACATTCGCTTTGTCCATTGCTTACGGCGTCATAGACATCGCAGCCAGCGGGGCGGGTTCTTCGGTTGAATTCACTACCGGTATTTCGAAATTCGGCGGCGTCTTCGCAGCTATCGCCTTTACGCTCTATTTCGCTGCAGCGAAGCAGTCGTCCGCAACCATGCTATTCAACGTTGTCTTCGGCTTCCTCGCTGCTGCCATGCTTTTTCTTCCGTTTCTTCCTGCAGCCTACGCCGTGGCGCTCAACTCGCTCATTGCCGCTGGCTGGAAGCTCGTCATGCTCTCGCTTTTCTACCTCGTTGTCATCACTTTTGCGCACAATCGCACTCGGCTGCTATCTTCCATTGCTTTGGCCTACGCCCTTCCACGCTTCGGCCTTTTCCTCGGCATGAATATCGCAATTGCCTTCCAGATAGACGGAAGCGCAGATTTCGTCCGCACGACAGCAGTGGCTTTCTTCCTCCTCTACATCATCTTGATGGCCGCTTGGCTCGTAAATGCCCACGAAAGACGCAAGGCCCTTAAAGAAGCAAAAGCCGCTTATGAGCAGCTCGGCCGCTATGCGCAAAATCAGGGGGACCTCAAGAAAACGCGCTGCCAAGATTTGTCTGCGGAATATGGGCTCACCGATCGCGAAGCCGGTATCTTGCTCCTGCTCGCCCAAGGACGTGATGCAGCCTTTATCAGCGAGCATCTCTTCCTGTCCCGCAACACGGTCAAGAGCTACCAAAAGAGCATCTACGCTAAACTCGGCGTCCATTCCAAACAAGAAATTATCGATCTCGCAAGCTCTCTTCCTGTTCGCTAGGTCAAGCCTCTATTTCACGTTTCTCCTGGTCGGACACCCCACCAAAAGGGGGGTATTGGCAAAACCCTCCCAAAGCGGGGTGCATCCAGAGCACCTTTCCTCTACGGTGGTGTCACCGAAAGCAATCGGAGCCATCACAAAGATGAGAAGGAGAGATTCATGAAGGAAACAACAGAAACCGTATCCCGCCGTTCGTTTGTCGCAGGGGCAGCCGCTGCTGGCGCCTTGGCCGCTCTTGGCTTGAGCGGATGCGCCCCTAAGAGCACCCAGGAAAAGGAACTTGCGGCTTCGGGAAATCAAGGAAGCGAGCTGAATTGGGATGAGGAGTGCGAAGTGCTCGTCGTCGGAAGCGGATACGCCGGACTCGCTGCAGCGCTTGAGGCCAAGTCCGCAGGAGCGGATGTCAAGATTATCGAGAAGATGAACCGCATTGGGGGCAACTCCGCCTTCGCTGCGGGAGATATGGCCGTCTGCGGCTCCAGCGTGCAAGAGCGCGAGGGCATCAGCGACTCCATCGATGCCTTTGTGGAGGACATGCTCATTGCCGGGCTTTACCTGAACGACAAGGACAAGTGCCGACTCATCGCAGAGAAGTCCAACGAGACGTGGGAGTGGTCCAATGAAATGGGCGCCACGTGGGATCAGGACGAAAACGGGGAGCCCTACCTGTACCCTTATGGAGGCCATTCCATCATGCGCACCATCTGCCAGGGGGTCGGCGGCGGATCGAACGTAACCACCCCGCTTGCCGCGAAGCTAGGCGAAATGGGCGTCGAAGTTGAAACAGAGCGCATGTTGACGGAGCTAGTCCAGGATGAAAGCGGTCGAGTAGTCGGCGCCAAAGTGCGCGAGGGCGCCATCGATAACGACCCCGAAAGCGGCAAACCACTCGCCATACACGCATCGCGCGCCGTCGTGCTGGCCACGGGCGGATTTGGTCGCGATTTGGAATTTCGCATGGCCCAGGACCCGCGCTTGAACGACACGGTCGATTGCACCAACCAGGAAGGCGCTACCGCGGAGTCGCTCAAAGCCTCTGTTGCGGCCGGCGCTATGGCCGTGCACACCGACTGGATCCAGCTACTCCCCTTCATGAGCCCCGACGAGCAGGGTTACGGCGTTGCCGCCTTCTATACCGATGGGCAGGCCAGCTATGCCCCCACGCTTTGTAAAGCCACAGGAAAGCGCATTGTCAACGAACTCACCGATCGCAAGCGCTACGCTGACGCCATTCTGGAAACCGGAGAGCCCTGCATTCAAATTACTTGCAACAAGGCACTTTACGGCACAGGGCTCCAGAACGCCATTGACGCGGGCATAACCCACGAGTTCAGCACTCTTGAAGAAGCTGCCGAGTTCTACGACATGCCGGCCGACGCTGTCGTTGAGGAGATTGCACGCTACAACACCTTCGTCAAGGATAAGGTTGATGCCGATTTCGAAAAGCCTATTCCCGATGACGCGCAGCCCATCGACGAGGCCCCGTACTACGGTGTCCGCCTTTGGCCCAAAGTGCACCATTGCATGGGTGGTGTCAAGACGGACCTGGACTGCCATGTTCTGGACATGAACTTGTCCCCTATTCTCGGCCTGTTCGCCGCCGGAGAGGCCGCAGGCGGCGTTCACGGCGCATGTCGCCTAGGCTCCTGCGCAACTACCGACTGCCTCGTCAATGGCCGTATCGCCGGCCAGAATGCCGCCGCAGAGCCGATTGACTAAGACCCCCTAACGACTTCTAGCCCTCCCCATGCCCCATGCGCCGCAAGTGCATGGGGCATTATACTTTCCGCTTCTTCGGCGCCGGGTCGGTAAGACCCTCTATGACGCCGTGAGAGACCAGAGCGCCTCGATGGCCTTCGCATAGGACATGGCCTCCACCGCCTGAAGAAGGTCATCCTAAAGCTCGCGCCGGCACAAAGCAAAAGGCCTCTGCTTGACAGTTCAGCCAAAACCGGCGGAGGGACACGCCGAGCCCGAAGATCGCAGCATAGAATGACTGAGAAAGCGCCCTGGATGCAGGCGATGGCGTAAACCCACGGCGATAAGGAGACATGCGGTGAAACTCGTTCCCGTGAAGCAGGCGCAGGCGAAGCTCTTCAACGCCCGGGCCGACAAGGGGCTGCAATCACTAACCCTGCTCACATTCAAAAAGGACCGCTCCCTCACGCTCAAGCGGGACGAGGGCGGTGAAGGCTGGACACTCGCAGAAGACGGATTCCTCACCGAGAGCACGGCCGTGCCCGCAGGTGCGGCTGGCAAGCGCCTGCTGAAAAACGCGTTCAACCGCGAGTTTCCCCGCAGCGCCAACGCCTATCTGACCGAAGTGCGCCGAAGCGCCTAATCGATCACATCAGCAGCCCCAACCAGCATCTTCGCGTAGGGAGACGCCGGCCAACTCGCCCAGCTAAGCGAGAACCTTCTCGAAGGCGATGCGCATAGCGCCGGCCTCCGGACCCTCCGTCAACGTGATGTCGCCGCAGAAAGTGAAGCCGAACTTCTCCGCCGCACGGCGCATGGGAGCGTTGTCGCTGTGGGTGTCGATGCGCACCGAGACCATGCCGTCAGCGGCAGCTTTCTCGCAGGCGAAGGCGAAGAGCTCACCGATGATGCCCCGACCCCGGCAGGCCGGGTCCACGGCGCACCGGTGAATAGTGGCATAGGGGCCGTCGGTCAGCCACGTCCCCTCCAGAGTTTCGTAGGCCGCCTCGGACTCATCGGCATAGCGGAACACGGCCACGACGCGGCCTTCGTCCAAGCCGACGTAGGCCATGCCGGCGGCCACATCGGCCTCCCACGTGCCCCGGTCGGGATAGCCGCACTGCCACTGGTCGATGCCCATGGCGGCCATGTTCGCGCAAGCCTGATCTGTTATGGCGGTCACGGCATCCACATGCTCGGCCTGCGCGACGACGATTTCCATAAGAGCCTCCCTTGGAATGTATCGAAGAGATATTCAAAAAACTTTCTCACTTGTAGGTACTCACTGAATCACCCAATACCCCCTGGTGCCTCCTTCACGCACGATGTAGCTTTTATCACGAAGAGAGCTTAACGTCCTCTCGGCTTGCCGCTTGCTTATGCCAAGACTCTCAGATATAGCCTGCGCGCTGGCCTTGGGATTCTCCTCAATGATCCTCAAGGCATTCGCCTCGGTCTTGCTCAGAACAGTAATGGCATCTCGAATGCTATTGCCGACATCATTACCGACATCATTACCGACATTGCCGACGGGCCCAATTGCGAGCGGCAGGAAAATGCTCGACCGCTCGGGGTTCACACGCTCGCTAAGTACGGGTCTTCCGTAGCCGGCGGAAGTCCACTTCTTCACCATGTCGGGGATGCCACCACCAGCGCGCTCGCCGATGTTGATGAGCGTGAACATCTTCATCATCGTCTCGTTGCGCGGGTCGGAATTGCCGCCGATGTAGGCGTCCTTCAGGCCAACGCGAAAGCCGCCAGGGTTGGAGAAGTGCAGTCCGTCTTCCTTCCAGAGGAAGACCACGCCGCGCCGCTCGTTGTAGTCCGCGTTCGTGAGGCAGTTCGCGATGGCCTCGCGCAGAGCATCGTGCGCCTCGGTCTCGTCGATGCGCTCGCTGTTCTCGTCCAGCTTGAAGGGAACGTTAATGGCCTGCTTCATGTTGTTGAAGACGCGCCGGAAGAAATCGAAGACGTTCCCCGACCAGCTGTCGTCCTGGGAGGTGATCCGAGCCTGCCACCTCTCGTCAACGCCAAGCTCCTGGCGGTAGTCCAGAAAGTAATGCGGGAACTCCGCCATGATCCGCCATTCCTCGCCGAACATGAGCAGGCCGGCACTCGTCGGGTGAACCGCGCCGTCACTTCCGACCTTTGCCGCGCCTATCCGGCAAAGGAACTCCTCATCGGGCAGCTCGGTCCACACATGGGCGCTATGATGAAGCTCGTAGCTTCTGCGGTACGAGCCGATCGTCTCCGCCGACAAGTCGGCTACCGTCAGATTCTCGTGGACGCGAGTGTCGACGGATTCGTCCGAGGCATCCCGGTACATCGCCTGAATCTCGTTTACGGCACAGCGGTAATCGCCCTTGTGGTCGCGCCGATATGTTCCCGTGACGGGGTTGCCGTTCACATACACCGGTCTCAAGCGCCTGCCAGCGCGCGGCACCTCGATGACGATCAGCTCCTTGCCATCGACGCCCTCGATGCGGACATCCCTGTCGGACGTTACGCAATAAGACAGCTTATCGGGGCTGTGCGCGGCATTCCAGAAATCGTCGAGCATCTTGTCCGCATCGCCAAGGCCCGCAATTTCCAAGGTACCGTCTTTGCGCTCCTTGGCCCCAAGCACAATGACTCCGCCTTCGGTGTTGGCGAAAGCGGAAACCGTCTCCCAGACACTTCTCGGCAGGCCTCCTTGGGCGGCCTTGGCCTCGAAACGATTGTTCTCCTTATAGGTTTCAAGCTGAGCGAAATCCATATAGCAACCCTTCTCCGTCTTTCACATTCTAGCGTCCGACATCGCGTCCCGAAACCGTCTATTTCCGAAAATGGAATACTGCCGCAACGGGGCAACTTCCCCCGGCACCATGCCTTTCCGCTTGCATGGCATCACCACATCGAGCGGTTCGGGCCTGTCGTTGCGCTTCGACCTCCTTGCCGTATCCTCGCCTTGGCGGTCCTCTGCGTTAACTGCCAGGGACTACAATCAGCCCCTCCCCTTCTTCAGCGCTCTGTAGCCGACGAGCTGGACGGTCAGGAAGTCGCGTAGCGATTCCTCGTAGGACGAAACAGGGTAGCCCGTCTCCGTACAGGCGGCACGCTGTATGGGAAGCGGGTGGGTTGCGGGATAGAGGCCGGAAACGTAGTTCGACAGATCGAAGAGGAACCCCGCCGCGTCATCTGCATTACCGAACAGGCCGCATGCGACGAGCAGGCCCGACCCCTCGGCCATCATGGCGATGATCTCGCGCTTGCACTCGATAAGACATTCCAAGCTCACATTGGTCTCTATGATGCTCGCGAGAAGCGCCCCGAGCCTCCCGAAGTTCCTATGTGAGGAGAGCATCGACGCCAGCACGGCAGCAGCATCTTTGAGGCCGTCTGCGGAAGACGCATCCAGAGTCGTCGGATCGATCCCCCTCATGTCTTCCAGAATTTCCCCCAGGGACCGAATGTACAGAAGCAGGAGGATCTCCTCCTTCGATTTGACGTAGTGCGACAAGTTGGCGCGCGAGTAGCCCACCCTCTCGGCTATGGCGCTGAGCGTGACGTCGTGGTACGACCCCCTATCCAGGATGGATTCCGTCGCATCCAGAATGTCGTCAAGCCTTTGGTCCTTCTGCTCCTGCGTCCGCGCGCGTCGATACATCTGGTCCCCCTCGGCCACCCTCGCCTCTGTTCCTTGTTGACAAGTTGCACCTTGCAACTTATATTTTAGTTACATCGTGCAACTAATTCTACGCAAGGAGCGACTGCCGTGCAATTCAGAACCGATGCCAAAAACGGAAACGAGCTGTCGGCACTGGGCTTCGGCTGCATGAGATTCCCGTCCACAGCGGGACGCATCGACATAGACGCATCCGAGCGCCTTATCGTCGAAGCCGTTGAGCGAGGCATCAACTACCTCGACACGGCCTACCTGTACAGCGGAAACGAGGCTGCCCTCGGAGAAATATTCGCACGAAACCCCGGCCTGCGAGACAAGGTGCACATCGCCACCAAACTGCCCATGGCAAGATGCGAGGCGGCGACGGATTTCGACAAGTACTTGGAGCGCTCCCTCGAGAGGCTGAGCGCCGACCATATCGACTACTACCTCGTCCACAACGTAACGAGCGCGGCAGCATGGAGCCAGCTGAGCTCCCTGGGTTTCGAAGAGTGGGTGAAGGAGCAGAAGGAAGTGCGCCGCATCTTGAATGTGGGCTTCTCCTACCATGGGCCGAAAGCCGACTTCCCCCTGCTGCTCGACTCCTTCGACTGGGACTTCTGTCAGATCCAGTACAACTACATGAACGAGGAATACCAGGCAGGCACGGCCGGTCTGATGGCAGCGGCGCAGCGCGGCCTTCCCGTTATCGTCATGGAGCCTCTCCTGGGAGGCAAGTTGGCAGGAGAGCTGCCAACCGCGGCGCGAAGCATCCTCTCCGACGCCGGCATCGGCGACGATCCGGCAAGGCTCGCCCTTCGCTGGGTGTGGAACCACCCGGAAGTGACCGTTGTGCTGTCGGGCATGAACACGCAGGAGCAGCTGCTGCAGAACATCGAGACGGCCGACGAGGCGTTTCCGGGATCGTTCGACAGCGCCGAGGCCATGGCCGTGGAGAAGGCGCGGGAGAATATCGCGAAGAGCTATCGGGTCCCCTGCACGGGATGCGGGTACTGCCTGCCTTGCCCCAAGGGGGTGAACATCCCCATGTGCTTCGCCGCGTACAACACATCCTTCGCCCATGGCTGGTACCAGGGCATGCACCAGTACATCACGGCATCGGGGGCCATGGTGGGCAATGCGCGTTTCGCAAGCGACTGCGTCGGGTGCGGGGCCTGCCTCGGGAAATGCCCTCAGCACATCGATATCCCGAACGAGCTGGCGTCGGTGAAAAAACGTCTTCAGGTTCCCGGCCTTCCGACCCTGGTGCGGCTCGGCGTAGGGATGATGAGCCGTTAGCGCGATGACAGGAGCAAACAAGCTCATCGAGCCGTGAGCCTTCTTCGACCCGAGGTCTCGGCCGCTTAATGGATTATTCATCGGAATTGCGTCGAAGGATGAGGCAATTAGGGTATAATCCCTTCTGCTTTTGCGGGCGTAGTTCATTGGTAGAACCTCAGCCTTCCAAGCTGATGAGGCGGGTTCGATTCCCGTCGCCCGCTCCACGAAACACCACGGCCCCGCCATTGACGGGGCCGTTCTTCTTCCATCGATGCGCCGCAGCGGACTACTCTTCGTCCATCTCCTCAATCTGGTCGGCGATTGTCGTCTTCAGCGCGTCCATCAGGGGAAGGTACTCTCGCTTGATAAGGTTGCAGTAATGCTCCTGGTTCACACTCATATAGTCATGGGTGCTCAGATTCCGGTTCTTGAGCATGGCCAGCCAGAGCTCTTGATCGGAGATAAGCCCCACCGCCCCCGATTGCTTGACAACATCGCGAGGAGAAGGCTTCACGTCGGCGAGCCCGTAGAACTCGGAAAGCGAGTCCTTCATGAGCTTCCAAGCGATATCGAATAGGCTGTTGAACGCGTAGATGATTGCGGCACCATCGCGCTTGCGGTACTCGGGCATCTCGTCGATGAACTCGTTCGTGTCGGCGAGAAGGCGCAAGAGCGACTTGAATCGGTCACGCAATGCTAACCCAGGCATTTTCGATTCCTCTCTCGTAGGGAAGCGTGAGGTCGACAAGGTCGATTGGGAAGATCGTGTCCAAGGACTCCACCTCTTCTTCGATCGCATCAAAGTCGTCGCTCAGAACCGCCACGTCGATGTCACTGCCGCAGCGTGCCCTTTGCCGGGCCTGGGAGCCGAAGAGCCACGCCCGCGAGTCGCGCGTCCGGCAGATATCGGCGACCGCCCTCACGGTTTCATCTACGGTGGTGAGAATCGTTGACGGTCGCATTGCTATGTCGCAGTACTCGTACATGGCGCATTCGCTCTCAAAGAAAGAGCCGGGGAGGCACCCCGGCTCGAACCATTTCTGGTGCGCCCAGTAGGAATCGAACCTACAACCTACGGATTAGAAGTCCGTTGCTCTATCCGTTGAGCCATGGGCGCAAGCGTCGAGCCATCTCGACAGTCAGCCCATTATAGCGTAACTTCGCGAAAGGCGAAGAGGGTCATTCCGAGTCGCGTCCCTTCCCCCACTTCTCGCGCATGTAGGACCAGCGGGCGTCGCGGGCGGCTTCGATGGCGGCGAGGTCGGCCGCGTCGTCGGCGCCGAAGCGCTTCTGGCGGCGCAGATAGGGCTCGATGGGCGCGAACCGCTTGGGATTGCGGGTCAGGCGGAAGGCGCCGCCCGGCGCGCCCGTGAGCGCCGGTCCCTCGTACTCGGCCAGATACCACAGACCCGTGTCCACGATCTCACGCGCCACGTCCACCATGTCGGCCGAGGGGAAGCCCCAGCCCACGGGGCACGGCGCCATCACGTGGATGAAGCGGGTGCCCTTGATATCCCGGGCGCGCTCCACCTTCTTGATGAAGTCGTTCAGATACCCCACCGACGCCGTGGCCGCATAGGGAATGCGATGGGCCGCCACAATGTCGAACAGGCTCTTCTTACTTGTGAGGCAACCATGTTCGCGCTTGCCGGCCGGTGTTGTGGTGGTAGAGGCGCCGAAGGGCGTCAGGCTCGACTTCTGGATGCCCGTGTTCATGTAGGCCTCGTTGTCGTAGCAGATGTAGAGCACGTCGTCGTTGCGGTCGATAGCGCCCGAGAGCGCCTGCAAGCCGATGTCGGCCGTGCCGCCGTCGCCGGCGAACCCCACCACGGTGCAGTCGCCGGGCTTGATGCCCTGGGCGCGCAGCCCCGCCTCGATGCCCGAGAGCACCGCGGCCGTACCGCCGAAGGGCGTGATCATGGCGTTGTTACCGAAGGCCAGCTGCGGGAAGTTGAAGCCCGTGGCGCTCATGCAGCCGGCCGGCAGCGCAGATACCGCATGGGGCCCGAGCACCTTGAGCGCCGCTCGCACGGCCAGCGCGCCGCCGCAGCCGGGGCACGCCTTGTGGCCGTAGAAGAACTCCTCGTCGGTGATGGTGCGCACGTTCACGCTCATCGGTCGCCCCCTTCCACGCCGTCCACATCCAGGAACACGACGGGGTTCGCGACTGCGTCGCCTTCCCCTGCCGCCAGGGCCGCCAGGCGCCCGTACATCCCGCGCATTTGGGCGCGGGAAATGTCGGCGCCACCCAGGCCTCCGATGAAGTTCAGCGCCGGCGGAACCGAGCCCGTGCGGGCCAGCGCGCTCATCACGTTCGCGAACACCGTGCCCTCGAAGCCGAAGGAGATGTCCTGCTCCAGCACGCCCACCGCGAGCACGCCCGCCAGGGCCCGGGCCACCTGGCGCGCCGGCATGGGCCGCAGGTAGCGGATGCGCAGAAGCCCCGCCCGTGTGCCGGCGGCGCGCAGCTCGTCCACCACGTCGCGGGCAAGTCCCGCCACCGAGCCCAAGGTGACCAGCACGACATCGGCGTCCTCGGTGCGGTAGGCCTCCACCATACCCGGGTAGGTGCGGCCGCACACCTCGGCGAAGCGCGCCTCCACCTCGCCGATCACCGCCTCGGCGGCCAGCATGTCGCGATGGTGCCAGTACTGATAGTGGCTGTTGTAGTCGGGACCTGCCGAGTACCCGATGCTCACCGGGCGCTCGAAGCTGAACCGGTTCTCCGTGGCGTAGGGCGGCAGGAAGGCGTCGGCCTCATCGGCAGTGGGAATCTCCACCGACTCATAGGTGTGGGTGAGCGCGAAGCCGTCCACGTTCACCATGACGGGCAGGCTCACCCGCGCGTCCTCGGCAACCGCGTAGGCCATGAGCGCCAGATCGAGCGCCTCCTGGTTGTCCTGGGCGTACACCTGGATCCAGCCGTGATCAAGCAGCGACAGCGAGTCGCGCTGATCGCCGTAGATGTTCCACGGCAGCGCAAGGGCGCGGTTCGCGTTCATCATCACGATGGGGAACCGCCCGCCCGAGGCGTAGGTGAGGCACTCGGCCATGTACAGCAGGCCCTGGGACGAGGTAGCCGTGAACGTACGCGCGCCCGTGGCCGCGGCGCCGATGGCAGCCGCCAGCGCCGTGTGCTCGCTTTCCACGTGCAGGTACTCGGCAGTCAGGCTCCCCTCCTCCACCATGGAGGCCAGCGCCTCAACCACAGTGGTCTGGGGCGTGATGGGATAGGCGGAAATCACCTGGGGCCGCGCCAGGCGCACACCCTCGGCGAAAGCCTCGTTGCCCGAGAGGAACTTCCTCATGCGGCACCTCCTTCCGACGCATTGGGGCCTTCGGGCATCTCGATTCGCTCAGACAGTCCTCGCTTGGGGGAACAGGACGTTGCGTCCTGTTCCCGTCGCTGCGGAACTCGCTCGGTCGAGACGCCCGAAGGCCCCTCCACCGTCTCCTCGGCCGCCTGCTCGTCCACCATAGCGATGCAGGGCACGGGACACACCTTCGCGCACACGCCGCAGCCCTTGCAGAAATCGTAGTCCACCGCCAGCGACGTGAGCGTGCCCTCATCGTCGCGCACCTTGAAGACGGTGCCGTCGGGGCAGTACATATAGCAGCTCAGGCACAGCGTGCACTGCGCAGCATCGATGACGGGGCGCACGCTGCGCCAACCGGCGTTCACCGAGGTGAGGTGCCCCGCCTCAAAGCAGGTGGAGCGGGCGAACCGCTCGGGCGCGGAGGCCAGGCCGTCGCGCAGATACGGGGTGAAGTCGCGACTCACAGCGCACCCCCTCCTTCCCCTTCCAGAAGCACGGCGGCGGCCAGGTCGAACAGCCCTGTGCCCGACTCCCCCGCGCGCTCGCCCAAACCGCCCACGTGCGGCAGGCCATCACGCGAGGAAAGCTCCTCGAAGGCCGCATCCACGATGGCGATGTTACGCTCGTGCAGTTTCTCCGGCATAGTGGCGCGGATACCCTCGTGCACGTCGTGCAGGCTCACGGCATCGCAGAGCGCAGGGATCGCACCGAGAAGCACCGTGTTGGGAATGGGCCGCCCCAGCACCGCGGCCGAGATGCCGTCGGCGTCGATGGCCACCACGCGCGGGTCGTCGGCGCCGTGACGGCTGTTCAGCAGCATGAGACCGCCCGGGGCCAGTTCTGCATCCCATCCCTCGGCAAGCAGCGTCTCGTCCAGGTACACCAGAAGCTGGGCGCGGGCCACCGCGCTGCGGTCGCCGATGGGCTCGTGAGATATCTTGGTGAACGCGCGCATGGGGGCGCCCCGCCGCTCGGGCCCGAACGTGGGAAAGGCGAGCGCGCACTTCCCGGCCGACAGCGCCGCCGCGGCCCCCAGGCACCGGGCCGCGGTAAAGGCCCCCTGCCCACCGCGCGCATGCCAAATGACTTCCAACATGATGGTTCCTTACGTGAAACGAAAAAGGGACGGGCCTCTCGCCCGTCCCCTCATTATACCTGTCGCCACCTCACTGGCAGCATCGCTACTCCCTATCGGTTGGCGTAGTAGTCCAAGCTGCGCGCGAGGTGGCTGACGAAGCGCTCGCCCATCACCGACAGCTCGCGGTTGTCGGCGGTCACGTAGCCCAGGTGCAGCTTGATGTCGGTCTCCAGCGGAATGGTGGTAAGGGCGCTGCCGTCGGTGATACCCACCAGAATGCCGCTCGTCACCGTGTAGCCGTTGATGGCCATGATGAGCTCGGTCAGCGACGCGCGGTCGGTGCAGGCCACCTTCTTGGCGCGCGGCACCTCCGACAGAGCCTCCTCGAAAAACGCGATGGGCGCGTCCTCGCCCTGGTCGAAGTACACGTAGGGGTAGTCGGCCAACTGCTCGAGCGTGAGGCTCTTCGCGTTCACGAAGGGGTGGCTCGCCGGCAGCGCCACCAGGGGCGCCGACACGGCCAGCTCGTGGAAGGCCAGGCCCGCCTCGGCCAAAGCCGCGTTCAGCGCGTCCTCGGTCGCGGAGGTCTGCATGATGACGCCCAGCTCGGACGCGCCCGAGGCCACGTCGTCGATAACGCCCTGGGTGGTGCGGTCCAGAAGCGCGTAGGAGTAGGCGTCGCCGCCCGCCGCAAGGATGGTGTGGGCGAAGGACTGCACGTCGAACAGGTAGTGCTGCCCGGAGATGGAGAAGTCGTAAGAGGTCATGTAGGTTCCCTTCTTCGGTGGGATCTCTTCATTTCGAATGGTACGCGATAGCCGGGCGGAACGGCGCCCGCCCGGCCTGGAATTTGCGAATCTGTCGCCTTACTTCGCGCTGGCGCGCTCGTCGATGAAGCGGCTGGCCTTGTGCTCGGAAGAGGTGCCGAGCTTCCCGGCGTCGTACACGATCACGCGGGCCGGCTTCACGCCGGTGTGGGCCTTCAGGGCCGCCGTCACGCGGGCCGCCACGGCGTCGAAGGGCTCATCAGATCCCTGGGCGCGCTCCACGGATACCTCGTAGCGCGTGGAGAAGTTCTCGTCGCACACACGGATGAGGTACTCGCCGGTGAGTCCCTCCTCGGCGCGCACCACATACTCAACATCGGAGGGGAACACGTTCACGGCGCCCACGATGAACATCTCGTCCTTGCGGCCGGTGATGTGGATGCGGCCGAGGGTGCGCCCGCAGGAGCACTTCTCCGTGGAGAAGTACCCGATGTCGCCGGTGCGGAAGCGGATCATGGGGCGGGCCTTCTTCATGAGCGTGGTGTACACCAGCTCGCCCACCTCGCCGGGCGCGAGCACCTCGCCCGTGGCCGGGTCCACCGTCTCCACGAGAATCTGGTCCTCCACGATGTGCAGGCCGTCCTTCGCCTCGCACATGGCCGCGCACGCGCCGTAGATGTCGGACAGGCCGAAGAAGTCGACCACCTTGGCATCCCACAGGTTCTCGATGGCCTCGCGGGTGCTCTTGATGGAACCGCCCGGCTCGCCGGCCACGATGATGGTATGGATGGAGAAGTCGGTGCGCGGGTCGAGGCCCTTTTCCTTGATCTTCTCGCCCAAAGTCCACGCATAGGACGGGCTCGTCCAGATGATGGTGGGCTGGTACTGCTGCAGCACGAAGATGAGGCGATCGGAGGGCACCGCGCCCACCCAGATGGCCAGCGCGCCCAGACGCTGGGCGCCGATGACGTCGGGGCCGCCCACGTACAGGGCGAAGTTCAGGCCGTGCACGTAGCGGTCGGTCGGGCGCATGCCGGCCTGCCAGAACAGGCGCGCCTCGGTGTCCTGCCACAGGTCGAAGTCCTCCTGGGTAAAGGGGCTTACCGTGGGCACGCCGGTGGAGCCGGACGAGGTGGCCATGAAGATGACGTCCTCCTCGGGCACCGAGCACATCTCGCCGAAAAACGTTCCCACGTGCTGGGTCTCGCGCTCGGTCTTCTTGTCGATGAAGGGGAACTTCTCCAGGTCCTTCAGCGTCTTGATATCGGAAGGCTTCACGCCGGCCTCGTCGAAGGAGCGCTTGTAGTACACCGTGTTGTCGTAGGCGTACTGGACCATCTCCTGCAAGCGCTCGAGCTGCATGGCCTCCAGCTCGGGGCGCGGCATGCACTCGATTTCCGGATCGTAGTACTTCTGGTCGTAAGGGATGTTCTTCTTCGCCATCACTGCTCCTTGCTCGCAGGTATCGGGGATTGTTTTCGTAAGCCAGTATGAAACCAGAAGCCCGCCCCCGAGGCAAGACAAAACGGCATACGGAAAGCAGGAAGCCCGCCATCGCCGATTTCGATGACAGGCTTCATCTGGGAAAACGTAGCGACGAGGGACGCCGGGGCCGTTGGCGGCTTTCTCTGAACACCGCCTAATCCGCAGCCGTAGGCTGCCCATAAAAGCATGAAGGAGCGCAGCGCCTGAGCGAAGCGAATAGCGAAGCGAATAGCGAAGCGGGTAAGCCGACAATGGCCCCGGCGCCCCTCGCCGCGGACGGGCCCGAACCCTTGTCTAGCTGAGCGTCCCTTGAGCCGCCAGCACCGCCTGGGACATCTGGTAGGACAGCATCGCCATAAACAATAGCACGATGGTGACGACGACCTTCACCGCCACGTGCCACGTGCAGGCGCGCCGCCACATAAGCACGAGTCCCACGGGCCAGAAGATGACCAAGAAGAAGATGATCCAGAATGTCTGGTCATACCACTTCTTCTCGTCGCCGCTGCTCACGATATCGTTGGCGTTCTCGCGGGTGCGCCCCTGGCCGCGGTGGGTCCAATCGCCGTAGCTGTTGCCGCTCTCGTCCTTGAAGATGCCCATGACGTCCTCCTAGCCGAGCTTCTTCGCCAGAAGCTCGTTGATGATCTTGGGGTTGCCCTGGCCGCGCATGGCTTTCATGCACTGGCCCACGAAAAAGCCGATGAGCTTGTCGTTGCCCTCGCGGTAGCGGGCCACCTCGTCGGGGTTGGCGGCGATGACCTCGTCCACCACAGCCTCGATGGCGCCGGTGTCGGAGACCTGCTTCATGCCGCGCTCCTCCACGATGGCCTCGGGGTCTTTGTCCTCGTCCATGATGGCGGAGAACACTTCTTTGGCCTGCTTGGAGGAGATAACGTCGCCGGAAAGCAGCTTCACGAGCGCCACGGCGCGGGCGGCCGAAAGCGGCGTATCGGCAAGCGAGGCGCCCTCATGGGCGTTCAAGTAGGCTGTCACGTCGTTGATGATGAGATTCGCGAGCGGCTTGGCGAACTTGCCGCCATCAGCCTCGGCCGCGGCCAGGGCCATGCACTCGTCGAAGAAGTCGGCCGTGGCGCGGTGGTCCACCAGATGCCGCGCGTCGTAGGCAGACAGCCCGAAGTCGGCGGCGTAGCGGCGCGCCTTCTGGTCGGGCAGCTCGGGCAGCTTCGCGCGCACGCCCTCGATGAACTCGTCGGAAAGGTCGTAGGGCGCCAGGTCGGGCTCGGGGAACAGGCGGTAGTCGTCGGCCGTCTCCTTCACGCGCATGACGATGGTGCGCTTGGCGCTGGGATCCCAATGGCGCGTCTCCTGGTAGATGACGCCGCCCTCCTCCAGCACCTCGGCCTGACGGCAGATTTCGTAGGCCAGGCCGTCGTGCAGGTTCTTGAAGGAGTTCATGTTCTTCAGCTCGGTCTTGGTGCCGAAGGCCTCGGTGCCGCGGCGGCGCAGCGATACGTTGCCGTCGCAGCGCAGGGAGCCCTCTTCCATGGAGCAGTCGGAGATGCCGATGGCCAGATAGATCTGGCGCAGCTTCTGCATGAACAGGCGCGCCTCCTCGGGCGTGCGCAGATCGGGCTCGGTCACCAGCTCGATGAGCGGCGTGCCGGCGCGGTTGTAGTCCACGAGCGATTGCGTGGCGCCGGCGATGCGGCCCTCGCCGCCGCCGAGGTGCACCATCTTGCCCGCGTCCTCTTCCATATGGATGCGCGTGATGCCCACGTGGGCCACGTACCCGTCCTCGGTGCGCGTGATGTTGCCGTCACACTCGCCGGGCTTCAAATCGTCCAGGCGGTAGCGCTCGGAGGCTCCGCGGCCGTCCACGTCCAAATCCAGATGCCCGCGCATGCAGAAGGCGATGGGGCCCTGGGTGGTCTGGAAGTTCTTGGCCATGTCGGGGTACATGTAGTTCTTGCGGTAGAACATCGAGTGCTTCTCGATATCGCAGTTGGTGGCAAGACCCGCCAGCACGATGGACTCGATGGCCGCGCGGTTGGGCACGGGAAGCGCACCCGGCAGGCCGAGGCACACCGGGCAGGTATGGGTGTTGGGGGCCGCGCCGAACTCCAGCTTGCAGCCGCAGAACATCTTGGTTTCCAGCGTGGTCAGCTCGGCGTGAATCTCCAGGCCGATGACGGCCTCCCAGGTCTCGAATACCTCTTCGAGGGTCTTCATCTTTACGCACCTGCCTTTCCGTCGGCGAAATCCGGTGCGACAGGGGCCGCTCCGTAGACCGTCTCCAAAGCCGCGGCCGCGCGCAGCATGTTCGCGTCCTTGAACGGAGGCGCGATGAGCTGCACGCCCACGGGCAGGTGCGTATCAGCGCCCAGGCCCACGGGCACCGACATGCCGCCGTTGCCCGCGATGTTGATGGAGATGGTGAACATGTCGGAGAGGTACATCTCCGTGGGGTCGCCGATCTCGCCGAACTTGAAGGCCGTGCGCGGGGCGACGGGCGACAAAATCACATCCACCTTCTCGTAGGCGGCGGCGTAATCGCGCGTGATGAGGGTGCGCACCTGCTGGGCCGGATAGTAGTACTTCTCGTACACGCCGGCAGACAACAGGTAGCTGCCGAGCATGATGCGGCGACGCGCCTCGGCACCGAAGCCCTCATGACGGCTGGCCTCGTACTGGCTGCCGAGGTCCTTGTGACCCGGGTCGCAATAGCCGTAGCGCACCGAGTCGAAACGGGCGAGGTTGCTGAA
Source organism: Adlercreutzia shanghongiae (assembly GCF_035830635.1). Classification (NCBI taxonomy): domain Bacteria; kingdom Bacillati; phylum Actinomycetota; class Coriobacteriia; order Eggerthellales; family Eggerthellaceae; genus Adlercreutzia; species Adlercreutzia shanghongiae. The sequence goes on from NZ_JAYMFI010000017.1 coordinate 22,616, forward strand.
GGCCTCACAGGGGCCGAGCACGTAGTAGGCGCTCATAGCTGCCTGGGCATGGGGAAGATCAACTTCCACCAGCTCCGCGCCCATCTTCTCCAGCGCGGCGGCGGCCTCTTCCACCTTCGCGCGCACCTCGGAGGTAAGGCCCTGGGCGTTCATGAAGGCGGGCACGATGCCGATCTTCATGCCGGCCACACCCTCGGCGAGGTTCGCCGTGAAGTCCACATCGCTCGGCTGGCTCGTGCAGTCCAGCTCGTCGCGACCGGCCAGCGCGTTCAGCGCAAGGGCCGCATCCTCCACCGAGCGGGCGAAGGGGCCCACCTGGTCAAGCGAACTGCCGAAGGCCACCACGCCATAGCGGGACACCACGCCGTAGGTGGGCTTCACGGCCACCAAGCCGCAGAAGGCGCCGGGCTGGCGGATGGAGCCGCCGGTGTCGGAGCCGAGCGTCACAGGCACGAGCCCCGCCGCCACGGCCGCCGCGCTGCCGCCGGACGAGCCGCCGGGCACGCGCTCGATATCCCACGGGTTGCGCGTGGGGCCGAAGGCCGAGGTCTCGGTAGAAGAGCCGAAGGCGAACTCGTCCATGTTCAGCTTGCCGATGGGCAGAGCGCCCGCACGCAGCGTGTTCTCAACGCAGGTGGCGGTATAGGGCGAGACATAGTTGCGCAGCATATTCGACGAGCAGGTGGTGTGGGTGCCCGTGAGGTTCATGTTGTCCTTGTAGCCCACCGGCACACCGGCAAGCGGGCCCATCTCGGCCAAGCGCCCCTCGGCGATGGCTTTATCGATGCGGGCCGCGGCGTCTGCCGCCAGCTCCTCGGTGGTTTCCAAAAACGAGTGCACCACCTCGTCGGCAGCGGCGATGCGCTCAAAGGTGCCGCGGGCCACTTCGGCGGCCGAGAACTCCTTGGCGGCGAGACCGGCCTGGATCTCGCGGATGGACATCTCTCCGAAAGCGCGAACCATTAGCGGTCACCCCCCTCGCCCAAGATGGACGGGATAAGGAAGCTGCCGTCCTCCTGCTTCGGCGCGTTGGAAAGCGCCACCTCCTGAGTGAAGCTGCCGCGAACCGCATCGTCGCGCATCACGTTGGACAGATCGCCGATGGGATGGAACGTGGGCTCCACGCCCTCAAGATCGAACTCCGTGATGGGCGCGAGGCTGTCGATAATGGCGTTGAGGTCGGCGGTCATGGCGACCACCTCCTCGGCGGTGAGTCCGATGCGCGCGTATTCGGCGATGCCCCGCACGTCGGCCTCGGAAAGATGCTGCGTCATAGACACGGGCTCCTTCGAAAGATTCAGTAAGTTAACTGCCCCATGATAGCAAAAAGGCGCGCCCGTCAGACCTATTCGGCCCTCTCTCTGACGGAAAAGCACGATAGCGGTGCAAATCCCGCATGCCGCAGCGCCTTCTCGGCTTCCAAATGCGCGAAAAGAACGATAGCGGTGCGCCGTTCGCTCATTCTGGCTTAGCCGTCGCTCTTTCGTGCACCGATACCGTCGTTTAAGTGCAATTTGAGCCGAAAAAACGCGCCACCTCCCTCCACGATGCACCACTATCGTCGTTTTGATGCAGTAACCTCGAATTCCGTGCGCAAGCCGTCGTTTTGACGCCCCTAAAGTCCACGGGCTGCGGCGGCTTTCGAGAGCGATTCCGCGGTGATGGGCTCGCCGGTCGGCACGTAGACGGCCAAGCAGGGGAAGCTTGGTTTGTCGGACATGAGCGCGCCGGGCGCCAGGCCAAACGATTGCTCGAGGGACGCCAACTGGTGACGCACGTTGGCCTTGGTCATGCCCGCGCGGCGCAACGGCGACACGACACCGCAATCTTCCAGAGACTTGTAGCCGGGCCGACGCGCCGGGTCGTCGGTGGCGTTGGTGCCGTCGACGAGCACCGTATAGCCGTCAGCCGCAGCAGCCTCGCGAATGGTATCGAAGATGAAGCGCTTGCAGAGCCGGCAGCGGTCCTCCGGATTGGCGCAGATGGCGCCCTCGGCGAGCACGTCGGCCTCGATGATGGTGAGCGGCATCTCGAGCGCATCGGCCACGCGTCGGGCATCGCGCAATTCGAAATCGGGTTGGAAGGCGGTCTTCACCAGATAGGCATGAGCGTCGTTGCCGGCGAGTTTGGCGGCCGCCAGCAGCAGCGACGAGTCGCACCCGCCGGAAAACGCCACGGCGAACTTCGGCTCGCGGGACAGATACATCTCCAACGGCTCGACAGCCAAACGCTGTCCCGGACCCACGTCCTCGGTGTCTTCGGCGATAAATGTCTCGAAGTCTTCCATAGTCGTTAGCGCAACGTGATGCCTTCGGGAAGCTCGATGTCGCGCCAGTCCTCGCGCTCGTCATCGTCTTCCTCTTCCACCACCTCAACCGGCTCTTCCACGATGGGCTGGCCAAAGGCCTCCTGAAAGGCGTCGAAGCTGAAGCGCGGCACAGCGAAGACGATGTTCGGAACAGCACCGGGATGCTGGGAAATCCAGGTTTTGATGAGCTCGATCACCTGGGCGACGGGGTAGCCGTTGCGCCCGCAGCCGAAGGCGCCCATGATGAGCGTCTCGATGCCATTGGCCGCGGCGATGCGGAAGATGGTCTCCAGGCGATCGGCCAAAGCCTTGTCGCACTCGCGCTCGGAGCGATGGTTTTCCAGGGCGAAGGCGCGAATGGGCTCGGCGATGGCGAGCACGTCGGCGCGGCGCGTGTCACCCCCACGGGAGAACAGCACGTCGGGCACATAGAGCGCGCGGTCGGTAAACAGCGAGCCGCGGCGGTAATCGCGGTTCTTATCGTAGAAGTCGCGCTTGTGAGCGCAGAGCACCGGATACAGGTTGCTCTCGGAGCAGAGAATCTGCTCGGGGCCGAAGGCGCCGTCCTCGTAGGCGCCGCCGGGACGCGTGAAGGCGGCCGGGTCCACGATCATCGTCTTGCCTGCAGCATCGCGGTAGAGCGCCTCGGGGGCAAAGGACGTCACGACCTCGGTGGTCGTCTCGGCGGCGGGTCCTGCGGCACCTGCGGCCTCTTCAGCCCCTTCAGCTTCCGCAGCCTCGGCAGCCTCTTCGACAAGCTCGGCCTCTTCGCGGGCTTCCTCGTTGCCAGCCTGGGCGCCGTCGGCGTCAGCCTGGGCAGCTTCCGCCGCCGCCTTCGCAGCCTCGGCCTCAGCGCCCCAAAGCAGCGCGCGGCCCTCCCCCTCCTCGTAGATGCGCGCGTTTTCGATAGCCTCGTCGGTCTCCTTGCCGAACGCGGCCTTCATCAGTCCCGTATGGCGCACCGCCTCGCGACGACGCTCCTCGCGCTGCTCCCCTCGATTCGGACGCCTATCGTTGAAACCCGCCATGCCGCACTCCTTCCGTTCGAATGTTCCGCTCGCCATAATAATGCAACTCCGCAAAATAAGGGCCCGATTTTGTCACGAGATTGCGATTGTGCGAGCTTGCACGGCGGCGCATCGCCGCGCATTCGCCCTCTCGCAAGCAAATTGGACGCGAAAATGCGTTTGTGCGAGTTTTTTAGAAGCGCCGGCCATCCGACACGAACTCCGCAACTCGCACAAACGCATTTTCATGTCAAAAAAGCCGATGATTTGTCTCTAAACCTCAAGTAGACGCAGGGCAACCAAACGGCCGCAAAGAACGCCGGCGACGCAGCAGATAAGACTCGCAGCGGCATAGGCGCCGCCGAGCAGCCACGCGCCTTTTTCGAACAAGCCGAGCGTTTCTAACGAGAAGGTGGAAAACGTGGTAAAGCCGCCGCACAGGCCCGTCTTCAGAAATAGCACCGCATTGGGCGACAGCAGGCCGGGGCGCGCGTCAACGGCGCCGACCACGAGCCCGATAACAAACGACCCCAATACGTTCACCACGAACGTCGCCACAGGAAACGCGCTCTCGGGCACCGCAAAGCTCGCCCCGTATCGAAGCACCGCCCCCACAAATCCTCCAGCCCCAACGCACAACGCGCTCAGCATGGCCCTTCCCCATCTTCTCCTCGAAGGACACGATTACCCCGCATGCACCACCTAAGGGCGATGGCGAAGGTGCCGGCAGCGGGAATGAGCATCACAAGCCACATGGTGCTGTAGGCGGCACCGAGACCGCCCAATGTCGGCGCGAGCGCCTCAGCCACCGCACCGCCCACAACAGGACCGACAAGCATGCCCAAATCGAGTCCCGTGAACATGGTATTCGAGGCAGCGCCGCGGCGCGGCACGTCCACCGAAGCGAGACCCATCGACTGCAACAGCGGCGCGCAGCAGCCGAAACCGGCCGAGCCGATAACGGCCGCCAGCAGAAAGCCCGGCAAGTTATGGGCCTGAGACAGCGCCCCATAGGACGCCGCGAAACAGAGGATGCCGAAAACAATCACTTTCGGCGCTCCGACGCGATCGGCCAAACCGCCGAGCACCGGGCGCGTCACCACCAGGCACAACGCATACACCACGAAGAACAGCCCCATGTCCGCAACACCCCGCTCGTAGCCGTAAAGCACCACATAGGACGTCATGCAGGAAAACGATACGGCGATGAGCATGAGCGCGAAGGCCTTGCCCGCCGCTTCGCGCGCGAACATGCGGGAAAGCTTCAGCTGATAGGGCAGCCGCTCGTGATAGGGCTCGCGAATGGCAAAGATGCCACCCATGGCCACCACCAGCAACGCCGCGGCCAGAAAGTACGCCGCAGAGAAACCCACCGCGTCGATCAGATAGAGCCCCGTTGCGGGCCCGATTACCTGGGCGAAAGACTGGGCCAACGCGTAGATGCTGATGCCGCTGGCGAACTTAGAAGCCGGCAGATACTCGGATACGAGCGACATGGCCAAAGGCCCGCTGCACCCGATACCGACGCCATGGAAAAGTCGGATGGCGACGAGCACGCCGAGCGAATCAACGAACCCGTAGGCGAAAAACGACAGGCAGATGACCGCCTGCGAGGCCAGAAGCATCCGCTTGCGCGAGAAGCTGTCGAAGGCGGGGCCGGCGAAGGGACGAACGAGAATAGACGAGAGCGTAAACGAGCTCACCACCACGCCCACCATGGCCGCCGTCGCCCCAAGCGAATCGGCGAATACCGGCAACGTCGCATTGGCCATGAACGCCGCCGTCGACTGAAAGAAGTTCACCGCCATAAGAAAGACGAAAGGCGCGCTCCAAATGGAATCGCGCCCCTTCCGTTGTTCAGTTTCAACCCGCATCGCTTCTCGAACGCAGCGTCTTACACGTTGAACTTGAAGTGCATGACGTCGCCGTCCTGGACGACGTAGTCCTTGCCCTCCTGGCGGAGCTTGCCGGCATCGCGGCAGCCCTTCTCGCCGCCGAGGGCGACGTAGTCCTCGAAGGAGGCCGTCTCGGCCTTGATGAAGCCGCGCTCGAAGTCGGTGTGGATGACGCCGGCGGCCTGGGGGGCCTTGGCGCCCACGGGAATGGTCCAGGCGCGGGTCTCGGTCTCGCCGCTCGTGAAGTAGCTCTGCAGGCCCAAAAGCGCGTAGGCCTCGCGGATGAGGCGGGCCAGGCCACTGTCAGTTAGACCGAGGGCCTCCATGTACTCTTTGGCCTCGTCGGGATCCATCTCGGCCAGCTCGGCGATATCGGCCTCTACCTTCGCGGAGATGGGCACCGGGGTGCAGCCATCGATCTCGGGCAGCTCGGCATCCACAGCGTCCTCGTCCACGTTCGCGATGTAGAGCATCGGCTTCATGGTCAGCAGATGCAGCTCGTAGATGGCCGCCACCTCGTCGTCGGAAAGTCCCAGGGTGCGGGCGCGATGGCCCTCGTTCAGGCCTGCGAGCACCTTCTTCGCAGCCTCCAGCTTCGCCACGCCGGCCTTGTCGCGCTTGGCCTCTTTCTCGAGACGCGGGATGGCCTTCTCCACGGTGGCGATATCGGCCAAGATGAGCTCGGTCTTGATGGTGTCCACGTCAGATGCCGGGTCCACTTTGCCGGCCACATGGGTCACATCCGGGTCGCCGAAGAAGCGCACCACCTCGGCGATGGCGTCGGTCTCGCGGATGTTGGCGAGGAACTGGTTGCCGAGGCCCTCGCCCTGGGAGGCGCCGGCCACCAGGCCCGCGATGTCCACGAACTCCACCGTGGCGGGCACGATCTTCGCCGGATGGTCGATCTCGGCCAGAGCCGCCAGGCGGTCATCGGGAACCGGCACGATGCCGACATTGGGCTCGATGGTGGCAAAGGGATAGTTGGCGGCCAGGCCGCCCTTGTTGGTCATCGCCGTGAACAACGTGGACTTGCCCACATTGGGCAGTCCCACGATACCGATTGAGAGAGCCATTCAAATTCCTAACCTGAAGCCAATTTCGCAGTCGAACCATTATAAGACTTAATTACCAGATTCACAGGTTCGCCCAAGGAAGACAGCGAGGGTCCGACAGGCACCTGCAATTGCCCCGCCTTTCGCCCAAGCGTACTCAGGTACGCGCCGAGGCGAAAACGAGGGGCAAGGACAGGTGCCTGTCGGACCCGCAGCATCGAGCGGTCCGCCCGTCCCGAAGGGCGGGCGGACCAAAAGCTTACATGCTGAAGAAGCCGAACTGCGCGGCGACGTAGGCCACGAGAATCACGATCACGAGCACGGGAGCAATGTACTTGATCATGATGGTCCAGGCGCCGGCGGCCGAGAACTTCGAGGAGACGCGCACCTCGTCGATGATGGTCTTGGGCTTCACGATCCAGCCGACGAAGATGCAGGTGAGCAACGCCACGATGGGCATCATCACCGAGTTGGAGATGAAGTCAGCGAAGTCGAGCATCGACGTTCCCGCGCCAAGCGGCTCGATGAACGCCAGACCGTTGTAGCCGGCGTTGACGAGGGAACCCACGATGACCACGAAAGCGATGACGATGCCGAGCGCCTTGGCGCGCGTGCACTTCAGGCCGTCCTGCACGATGGACACGAGCGTCTCAGTGAGCGAGATGGCGCTCGTGAGCGCGGCGAACAGCACAAGCAGGAAGAACACGAAGCCGATGACGGCAGCCATGCCCTCCATGTCGACGAACACGCTGGGCAGCGTGATGAACATGAGCGAGGGGCCGGCGCTGCCCGCCACCGCCTCGCCCGAGCCCATGGCCACGAAGGCGGCGGGCACGATCATGAGGCCGGCGAGGAACGACACGCCAATGTCGAAGCCGCCGATGCGCACCACCGAGGAGGTGAGGCTGTCCTGCTTGCGCATGTAGGAGCCGTAAGTGATCATGATGCCCATAGCCAGCGACAAGCTGTAGAACATCTGGCCCAACGCACTGATGACCAGCTCGGGCGAGAACTTGCTGAAGTCCGGCGTGAGATAGTACAGCGCACCGTCGATGGCGCCGGGCATGGTCAGCGTGTAGATGGCGATGGCGATGGCCATCACAATGAGCGCGGGCATCATGACGAGGTTCGCCTTCTCGATGCCGCCCTTAACGCCCAGGCCCACGACCACGAACACGAGAACCATGAACACGAGCATCCAGATATAGCTCTCCACGTTGGAGGTGATGAACCCGGTGAAGAACTCGCCGCCGTCGGCCAAAGCCTCGGGGCCGGCGCCCAGGTAAGACACCATGTACTTCGTCACCCAGCCGCCGATGATGCAGTAATAGGGCGTGATGATGAAGGGAACCGCCGAAGCGAGCACGCCGATGAACGTGTACTTCTTGCCGAAGCTGGAAAACGCGCCGATGGCGGACTGGCCGGTCTTGCGGCCGAGTGCCGTCTCAAGCAGAAGCAGCGATACGCCGAAGGTGAACACCAACACCAGATAAGTGATGAGGAAGGTGCCGCCGCCGTACTTCGCCGCCAGATAGGGGAAGCGCCACATATTGCCCAGGCCCACGGCCGAGGCTGCGGCAGCCAGAATAAAGGCCCACTTGCCGGACCAGGAGGCTCTTTTCTCCATACTAGAACCCTTTCTTTCCCATTTCCGAGGCGCCCCCGCGCCTCTGCCCAAGTACAAGGAACGGGCGGCTGCATCGCGCTCGCGGTGCAGCCGCCCGTCGAAACTGTGTGATTATATCGTGAAACCTGCCGCTCGACCCTGCTTTTTTGGGAAAAGGTGTCGAGAGGCTTCCGGAGCGAGGATGCGGGGCGCCCTGATTCGCTCAGACAGTCCTCGCTTTGCGAAACAGCCCACTGGGCTGTTTCGGTCGCTGCGGAACTCGCTCGGTCAGAGCACCCCGCATCCTCGCTCGACTCAACCTCGGCTGATGCGCGGCGCGCAGCGCTACTCGAACAGCTCGGCGGCGCGCTCGAGCTCGCTCACGATGGCGATGTGCTGGGGGCATACGCTCTCGCAGGCACCGCACTGGATGCAGGCGCTCGCCTTGCCGTCGCCGGTGTTCCAGTTGTAGTTCTCGCTCGCGCGGTAGGCATCGCCCATCTGGTCGTAGATGTTGAGCGACTGCATGATGGTGTTGATGCGCACGCCCTCGGGGCAGCCCTTCATGCAGTAGCGGCAGTCGGTGCAGGGCACGCCGGGCAGCGCCGCCAGCGCCGCGCGGGCCGCGTCGATCACCTCGTACTCCCCTTCCGTCAACGGCACGCCGTCGCGCATGATGGCGGCGTTTTCGGCCACCATCTCGGGCGTGTTCATGCCGGAGAGCACCGCGATCACGTTCGGTAGCGACCCGGCAAAGCGCAGCGCCCATGAGGCAATGGGCGCGCCGGGCTCGGCCGCGCGCAGAATATCGGCCACCGTATCGGGCAGCTTCACGAGCGTGCCGCCCTTCACCGGCTCCATGATGACCACGGGAAGGCCGCGTTCCTGGCACACCTCGAAGCAGCGGCGCGACTGGATGATGTCGCTCTCCCAGTCGACGTAGTTGACCTGCAGCTGCACGAAATCCACCTCGGGGTGCGCATCGAGCACCTTCTCCAATTCCTCGGCGTTGTCGTGGATGGAGAAGCCGAACTTCTTGATCTTGCCCTCGGCCTTCTTCTCGGCGCAGAACTCCCACAGGCCGTACTCCTCGAAGCCGGGCGTGAGGCTCTCCCCCAAGTTGTGCAGCAGATAGTAGTCGAAGTAGTCGACGCCGCACTCCTCAAGGGAGATGTCGAACATGGCCCGGGCCTCCTCGGCGTTCTTGGCAAGCCAAGCCGGCAGCTTCGTGGCAATCGTGAACGATTCGCGCGGATAGCGCTCCACCAGGGCTTTCTTCAGAGCCCACTCCGAGCGGCAGCCGTGATAGCCGCGGGCGGAGTCGAAGTAGGTGAAGCCGGCATCCATGAAGATGTCCACCAGCTCGCAGCACTTGTCGATGTCGATGGACGTCGGATCGTCCGAATTGGTCAACGGCAACCTCATGAAGCCGAACCCGAGCGGTGCCAGTTTTTCGGCAGTTTCCATCAGAACCCCCTAGTTTGTGCGCGTGCGCAAATTATCAATGGGGTCATCATAGCAGGTTGGGAATCAGTAGGCTACCGACCAGAAGATAAGGCCCTGGGCGGGAGCGTTTTCCCCGGCGGCCTGGCGATCGCGCGCCGCGAGCACCTCGGCGACCCAATCGGAGGTGCGCTGGCCGCGGCCCACCATGACAAGGGTGCCCACGATAGTGCGCACCATGGAATGCAAGAAGGCGTTGCCCCGCACCGTGATGACGCGATGGGGCTCGCCGAGAATCTCCTCGGAGGCGATGGAAATCTCGCTTACGTTGCGGCACGTGGGCTTGCCGACGGCCGAGGCCGCCATGCAGAAGCTCTTGAAGTCATGCTCGCCGATGAGGTGCGCCGCGCCCCGCTCCATGGCGGCGATATCCAAATCGGGCCCCACGTACCAGGCGGCATGGCTGGTGAACACCGGCGGCGTATCGCCCGTGGCCAGATAGTACTTGTACTCGCGCCACTGGGCATCGAAACGGGCAGAGAACCCGCGCGGCCGCTCGTCCACCGAACGCACCACGATACCCTCGTGGGTAAGCGCGTTCAGCGAGCGGCGCAGGTTGTACAAGCTACGCCCGCGCAGCTCAGCTTCGTCGATATCGAAGGAGACCACCTGGCCGCGAGCATGCACGCCGGCATCGGTTCGGCCGGCACAAACCACATCCACCGAACGCCGGAACAGAAGCTCGAGCGCTTGCTCCAATTCCCCTTGCACCGTCAGCTGCCCCGGCTGCTTCGCAAACCCCGCGAAAGGCGCCCCATCATAGGCCACCGTGCACGAGAGCGTCCGCTCCCGCTCGCACTCCGCCGCCCGCTGCTCCAATGTCGGTCGCGAGATGTCCATTAGGCAATCATGGCCTCGGGGCCGAACAGGTCGCGGATCTCGGATTTCAGCACCGACGACTGGGCGTCCACCGATACCGGCAGTTCGGCGCGGAAGCGGCGCCCGTCAGCCTGCTGCACGAGCAGCACCACGCCGTCGCGGCCGGGGTAGGACTGCAGGATGCGGTTGAGGCGCGCCGAGCGGTTCTGGTCGAAGGAGCGCGAGGGCACCCGCAGCTCCAGGTGGCTCGGGCGCGCGTCCGCATCGGTTAGCTCCAGCGCCTCCAGCTCGAAAGCCATGATCTGGTTGCCGCGGTCGCCGCTCTCGAACTTGCCCTTGATCTTCGCGATGACGTCCTCCTGGATGACCTCGGCGAAGTCGTCGTACTTGAAGCAGATGCACTCGATGGAGCCCGTCGTGTCCTCCAGGGTGAACGTGGCCATCTTCGTGCCGCGCTTCGTGAGCTTCGTCGCCACATTCGAGATCATGCCCACGAACACCGCGCTCTTGATCTCCTTGGTCTGCTCGGAGAGCATGCCCATGTCGTAGCGGGACAGGCGGCGCAGCGTGCCCTCATAGGGAGCCAACGGGTGCTCGCTTACGTAGATCTTCATGATCTCCTTCTCGTAGGCGAGCTTGGTGCGCTTGTCCCATTCCACGCCATCAGGGGCGGGCACGTCCTCCTGGAAGCCGGAGTCGGCGTCATCGGCGAACATGTCGAACATCGACACCTGGCCGGCGTCGCGGTCCTTCTGGCGCTTGGCCGCGCCCTCAAGCAGCGGCGTCTCCTCCACGAAGTACATGAGCTGCTTGCGGGTGTAGCCGGTAGAGTCGAAGGCGCCGCCCTTGATGAGGGCCTCGAGCGTCTTGCGGTTGTAGCACTTTGCGTCGAGCCGGTTCACGAAATCGTGCAGCGACGTAAAGGGGCCGCCTCGCTCACGCTCGGCGATGATCTCGTCGGCGACGTTCTTGCCCACGCCGCGCACGCCCACCAGACCGAAGCGGATGCCGCCCTCGACCGGCGTGAACTCGGCACGGGAGGCGTTGATGTCGGGCGGCAGCACCGGCGTGCCGTTCTTGTTGCAGCTGGCAATGTAGCGGATGAGGCGGTCGGTGTTGCCCATGTAGCTGGTGAGCACGGCGGCCATGAAGTCGTTCGGGTAGTGCGCCTTCAGGTAGGCCGTGCGCATCACCAGGATGGCGTAGGCCGCCGAGTGCGATTTGTTGAAGGCGTACTTCGCGAACTTCTCGGCGTCGTTCCAAATCTGCTGGGCCACCTCCAGGGGATAGCCGTTCTCAACGGCGCCCGCGTCCCAGTCGGCCTGCAGCTGACGCATGATGTCGAGCTTCTTCTTGCCCATGGCCTTGCGCAGCTTGTCGGACTTGCCGGCGGAAAAGCCGCTCATGGCCATGGAGATCTGCATGATCTGCTCTTGGTAGACCATGGTGCCGTGGGTCTCCTCCAGAATGGGGCGCAGACGGTCGTCGTAGTAGTGCACGGCCGCCGGGTTCTTCGCGGCAGCCACGTAGTCGTCCACCATGCCGGACTCCAACGGACCGGGGCGGTTCAGGGCGATGGAGGCCACGACGTCGGAGAACTGCTTGGGGGGAAGGCGCTTGAACAGGCTCACATACAGCGCGCCCTCCACCTGGAACAGGCCGTCCATATTGCCGGACTGCATAAGCTTGAAGGAGAGCTCGTCGTCGATGGGAATCTCCTCGGGGAGGATCTTCACGCCGGTGCGCTCCTCAACGTTGCGGCAGGCGATGGAGAGCACGTCCAGGGTGCGCAGACCCAGAAAGTCCATCTTGAGCAGTCCCAAGTCCGGGGTGTAGTGGCCGTCGTACTGGGTGATGATGCCGCCGCCTTTGGTGTCGCGCTTCATGGGCACGTGATCGCTCATAGGGTCGCGGCAGATGATAGTGGCGCAGGCATGGACGCCCTCGCCGCGCACGTGGCCCTCGATGGACTTCGCCGCATCAATAACGCGCTTGACGTCCTCTTCGGTATCGTAGGCCTTCTTCAGGTCGGGGTTCGTCTCCAGGGCCTTGTCGATGGTGATGCCCAGCTCGTCGCCGATCATCTTGCAGATGCGGTCGCCCACGCCATAGGGGTAATCAAGCACGCGGGCCGAGTCGCGCACGGCGTTTTTGGCCTGCAGCGTGCCGAAGGTGATCACCTGGGAGACATGGTCTTCGCCGTAGACGTCCTTGATGTGGTTGATGACCTCTTCGCGGCGACCCTGCTCGAAGTCGACGTCGATATCGGGCATCTCCACGCGCTCGGGCGAGAGGAATCGCTCGAACATGAGGCCGTTGGGAAGCGGGTCCAAATCGGTAATGCCCATGGCATAGGCCACGATGGCGCCAGCGGCCGAGCCACGGCCCGGACCCACGCCGATGCCCTGGTTGCGGGCCCATTCGATGTACTCCTGCACGATGAGGAAGTAGGCCGGGAAGCCCTGTTGGATGATGATGCCCATCTCGTAGTCGGCCTGCTGCTGCACATTCTCGGGCACCGGGTCGCCGTAGCGCTTAACGAGGCCCTCCTGCACGCGCTTGCGGAACCACGACTCCTCGGTCTCGCCCTCGGGCAGGGGGAACTTCGGCAGAATAGGCTCGCGCTCGAGCACCACGTGGCACTTCTCAGCGACTTCCACGGTATTGTCGCAGGCCTCGGGGAAGTCCTTCATGGCCTCGCGCATTTCCTCTTCGGTCTTCATGTAGAACTGGTCGTTCTCGAACTTCATGCGGTTCGTCTGGTTGACCGTGGAACCAGTGCCGATGCACAGCATGATGTCCTGAGCCTCGGCGTCTTCTTTCAGAAGATAGTGGAAGTCGTTGGTGGCGATGGTCTTGAGCCCTGCGGCCTGAGCCACGCGGGTAAGCTCGTGATTCAGCTCGGTCTGGGTGAAGCCGGCATCGGTGCGAATGCCCTGGTTCTGCAGCTCGATGTAGAAGTCGCCCTCATCGAAGCAGCTGGCGAACTTTTTCGCCCACTCTACTGCGTCATCGAAGCGGCGCTCGTCGAGCAGCTTCGGGATAACGCCGGCGATGCAGGCCGACGAGCCGATGATGCCGTGGCCGTACTTCTGCAGCATGGAGAAGGTGGTGCGCGGCTTGTAGTAGAAGTTGTCCACATGGGACTCGCTGACGAGCTTCAGCAGGTTGTGGTAGCCCTCGTTGTTCTTCGCCAGAAGCAGCAGGTGGTACAGCTTCGGCTTCACGTCCTTGCGCAGGGACTCGTCGGGAGTGAAGTACACCTCGCAGCCGAAGATGGGCTTGACGCGCTTGCCCGTCTCCTTCTCGATGGCGTCGCAGGCGTCGGAAAGCTCCACCATGCCGGACATGACGCCGTGGTCGGTAACGGCCACCGCCGGCATATCCAACTCGGCGGCGCGGCGTACCATGTCCTTGATGTGCGTGAGGCCGTCAAGCAGCGAGTATTCCGTATGGTTGTGCAGATGTACGAATGCCATAGGGTGTCCGCCCCTTCAATCGGGTATCGGCGCACGGGTTCGGTTGTGGTGTGATATGCGCGCGTGTCGTGTCATGCTGGGCCGCGGGAGCTCGACCGCCGCGGGCACTGCCCCGCCGCACCGCTTCCCTTCCGGCCGCTCTCAAGTTCCGTCAATTTCTCGGCTGCCATGATACCAGCCCGCCGCCCCGCGGTGTGCGAACAAACGGTGGGTTTTGGATGGAATGCCCTCCGCGCGGCAAATCGCCGAACGCCTCATCTAGCACGCTGATTTGCGGACAAGGCCCTCGAGCGTTTGCGAAAACCACAAATCTTCGTGGTATCATGCCGGCAGAACGCCGCAAGAAACGAGGTACAACATGCCTGAAATTTCCCTCTTCCGAGGCATTCGCGTAACCATGTACTACACCGACAACAATCCTCCGCACTTCCATGCGGAATACGGCGGGTATAAGTGCCTCGTGGACATCGTGTCGGGCTGCGTCCTCAACGGTTCCCTTCCCGCAAGACAACTGAAGCTCATACTCGCTTGGAACGAGCTGCATCGCGATGAACTCATGCAGAACTGGGAGCTCGCAAAGGAGAACCGCGAACTCAACCAAATCACGCCGCTCTAGGAGGCTCTATGCAATCTGGATACTTCCCCACCGTTGTGCAGGCCATTGCGGGGCCGGACAAGACGGTGTATGCATATTTTTCCGATGGCCGCATCACACAGTTTGATATGAAAGAGATCATCGCTAACGGCGGAGTTTTTGAGCGCTTGGCAGACAATTCGTTCTTCGAGACAGCGCTTACCGTCCTCAACGACACTGTCGCGTGGGATGTAAGCGGACACTACGATCCCGCAACCTGCATCGACGTAGACCCATTTGTCGTCTACGAGGCCAAAAGAGTTTCCGATCCACTCGAGGATGCCGCCTAAGCGCCTAGGAGCGCCGCGCTCGCCCGAATTCGCCGATTACCTCGAAAGCTATCAGGCAAAGCGCACGCATCAATAGGGAGCCGCGCCCCTGCACTTCTCGAGATCGAAATACACGAGCGGCGTCCAGTGCTCGAAGAACTACTGGATGCAGCGGCACATTCCCGAGCAGTTCAACCATCGTCTCGAGGGCATCCACAACGGCGGGGAGGCTTCCAACGCCTTCCAGCATATGGCCGAGTATGCGCCGACCGAGCAGGCCCTCATCCGGGAGCAGCTCCTGCGCTACTGCGAGCTCGACACCCTCGCCATGGTCCGCATCTGGGAGAAGCTACGCGAGGCGGCCGAGTAAGGCCGCAACGTTTGTAGATTTTCAGCCATGGACGCACCCGAGGCCTCTAAAGCTCGACCTCGTCGTAATCGAGGCCGTGCGCATCCCGCATCCATTGGAAGAACTCGTCGCAGTCCATGACGGGGACGAGGCCCTGGGGGAAATCATGCTGGCTTCGCGTGATGAGAGCGTCAGCCCTCAGCGCCAGGGCGATCTCGTAGAGGAGGTAGTCCTCCGGATCGCGCCACGAGGCGGCGAGCGTCAGATCGACCTCCCTCTCGCTCGCCGCGAACACGTTTACGAAGGTACGCAAACCTCGTAGCCGCTCCATGGCAGTATCGATCTCGTTCGCTCGCCCTCCGTTGGAGAGAATGTACACAAGATCGGTTACCTGCGACGAGGAGATCCACAACTCGAACTCTCCCACACGGCCGCCGATCATCAGCAACCGCGCCTTCCCGTAATGCGGTTCGCGCTCGTTCAGATAGTCGATGACCACATTGGTGTCGAGAAGCAGCTTGGCCTGGGCCATGTCACACCAGCCCCTTGGCGGCAAGGCGATCGAGCTTGATCTCCGCCTTCGTCATGGTGCCGAAGCGCGTGACGCGCTTGCGAGGGAGACTGTCGACAAAACGTGCCGCCGATGCCCACCGCTCGTCCGCGGACACATCGTCATCTTGCAGAAGAAAGTCGGCGTTCCCCTCCTCAATCAACCGATCGAACAAGAGGTTCACCGCTTGAGAGGCATTCATGCCTCGGCGCTTGAGCACGCGAAGCCCCTGCTGCTTCTTCCGTTCCGGCATCCGTCCCGTCACCATCACATCAGCCACGACAACCTCCCTTCCACGTTGTACAACATTCTAAGTACAACAGTGGAAATGTCAAGGGCAGGAGCCGGGGGAACTCTCTTTCGCCCTGTCGCGTTGCCTCCAAACGACGAGAGGCGCCCGGGTGGGCGCCTCTCGAAACAGGCTCAAAACGTGGGGCTGCGCGTATCACGGCTCCCCTTCTTGGCTAGACTACGCTTTAGGCGGCAGCTCCGCTGACGTGCTTCAGCTGAGCCTCGCACCAGTCGAGCTTCTTCTGGCTGGTCATGAGCGCCGCCTGGTCCTGCGGGTCGTTCTTCTGCTCGAACTCCGCGATGGCCTTCTTGCACTCTTCGGCCTCGGCGCGCACGGCCTCGGCGTCGATGTCCTCGACGGCCACGCCGAAACGGGCCAGCACCGTCACCTTGTCGTCGAGCACGGAGGTGGCACCGCCCATCACGAGGAACTCGCGCTTCTCGTTCTCATCGATGGTCAGCGTCACCAGGCCGCCCTCGCGGTTCAGCGACACCGTCAGCTCATGCCCGGGCAGCACGCCGAAATAGCCGTCGGTGCCCGGGATGTTGGCGTAGGTGATCTCGCCCTGGAACAGGGCCTTATCGGGAAGAGCCACGACACAGCCCATGGAGGCCATTAGTTACCTTCCTTCTGCATGGCATCGTAGGCCTCGTACACCTGCTCGATGGCGCCCTTGTTCACGAAGCACTGCTCGGGAATGTGGTCGCACTTGCCATCGAGAATCTCCTTGAAGGAGCGCACGGTGTCCTCGACCTTGACGTACACGCCGGGCAGGCCCGTGAAGACCTCGGCCACGTGGAACGGCTGGCCCAGGAACTTCTGCACCTTACGGGCGCGGTTCACGGTCAGCTTCTGGTCCTCGGAAAGCTCGTCCATGCCCAGAATGGCGATGATGTCCTGCAGGTCCTTGTACTGCTGCAGGATCTGCTGCACGCCCATGGCCACGTCGTAGTGCTCCTGGCCGACGATCTCGGGATCGAGAGCGCGGGAGGTGGACTCCAGCGGGTCCACGGCCGGGTAGATGCCGAGCTCGGCGATGGAGCGGGACAGAACGGTCTTCGCGTCCAAGTGGGTGAACGTCGTGGCCGGGGCCGGGTCGGTCAGGTCGTCGGCGGGCACGTAGACGGCCTGCACCGACGTAATGGAGCCGGTCTGCGTGGAGCAGATGCGCTCCTGCAAGTCGCCCATCTCGGTAGCCAGCGTCGGCTGGTAGCCTACGGCGGAGGGCATACGGCCGAGAAGCGCGGACACCTCGGAACCCGCCTGGGTGAAACGGAAGATGTTGTCGATGAACAGCAGCACGTCCTGGCCCTGATCGCGGAAGTACTCCGCCTCGGTGAGTCCCGCCAGACCCACGCGCAGACGCGCTCCGGGAGGCTCATTCATCTGGCCGTAGACCAAGCAGGTCTTCTCGATAACGCCGGAGTCGGTCATCTCGAGATAGAGGTCGGTACCCTCGCGGGTACGCTCGCCTACGCCGGTGAACACGGAGGTACCACCATGCTCCTGGGCCAGGTTGTTGATGAGCTCCTGGATGCAGACGGTCTTGCCGACGCCAGCGCCGCCGAACAGACCGGTCTTGCCGCCCTTAACGTAGGGCTCGATAAGGTCGACGACCTTGATGCCGGTCTCGAAGGTCTCGGTGGTGGTGACCAGCGTGTCGAACGGCGGGGCCGGATGATGGATCGGGCGCCACTCGACGTCTTCGGGCATGGGCTTGCCGTCAACGGGCTCGCCCAGCACGTTCCAGATGCGGCCGAGGGTCTCTTTGCCCACGGGCATCATGATCGGAGCGCCCGTGTCCTGGGCCTCCAGGCCGCGCACCATGCCGTCGGTGGACGTCATAGCGACGGTGCGGACGATGTCACCGGGGAGGTGCGTCTGCACCTCGAGCACGGTCGACACTTCGCCCGAAGGGGTTTGTGCCTTCACGGTAAGGGCGTTGTAGATGGCCGGCATGGCGTCTGCCGGGAACTCCACATCCACAACGGCGCCGACGATTCGGACGATGCGTCCGGTGGCGCCTCCCTTGGCCGCTTCAGTAGAAGTGTTATCAGCCATTTAATCCTCCAAAGCTGCGGCACCGCCGACGATCTCGGTGATCTCCGTGGTAATAGCGCCCTGGCGCACCGTGTTGTAAATGCGCTCCAGGGTGGAGACCATCTCGTTCGCGTTGTCGGTAGCCGATTTCATCGCGTTGCGGCGGGCGCCTTGTTCGCCCGCTGCGGAATCGAGCATCGCGTAGTAGAACGCGTTGTTCAGGTAGGCGTTCATCATGTAGGACATGACCGACTCCGTGCTCGGCTCGAAGTCGATGTCGCCCGGGACGCTGGAATCGTCGCGCTCGCGGAAGGACTTGAACACGTCCTCCTCCTTGGCCTTAAGACCCAGAAGGTCCGCGTAGGACTCCTCCTTGACCGGCAGCACCTGCTGCTCCACCAAGGTCTGCTCGGCGGCGTTCTTCGCGTGGTTGTACACGATGAACACCTCGTCGAGCGAGCCTTCGGCGTAAGCTTGCATCACGTAGCCGGACAGCTCGGCCGCCTGAGCGAACTCAGGGTCAGCCGAATATCCCGCAAAGGAGAACACCGGCTCGATGCCGCGGTAGGTGAAGTACCCGATGGCCTTCTTGCCACAGGCAGCCACCTCCACCTCGGCACCTTCGCGCTGCTTCTCCTTCGAGAGCTTCTCCACATAGCGAAGCACGTTGGTGTTGAAGCCGCCGGCAAGACCGCGGTCGGAGGTGACGGCTACGATGAGCACCCGCTTCACCTCGTCGTGGACCTGCAGCAGCGGCTCATTGTCCAGATGAGCGTACTTGGCCGTGCTGATGAGCATGTCTGAGATGGCGACCGCCCAAGGAAGCGCGCTTTCGACGCGCTCCGAAGCACGGCGAATCTTGGCAGCGGCGACCATTTCCATGGTGCGCGTAATCTGCTTCGTCGAGGAGACGGATTTGATTCGCCGTTCGATGTCATGTAGGTTGGGCATGGTCTACCTACCTTACGCTGCGGCGTCGAAGGACTGCTTGAAGGCGGCGATGGCCTCCTTCAGAGCGGCCTTGGTCTCGTCGGACAGCTTCTTCTCCGTGTTGATCGTCTCGATGATCTCCGGCTTGGAGGCGCGAAGCGAGGCGAGCATCTCGGTGCGGAAACGGACGACGCTGGTCAGCGGCAGATCGTCGAGGAAGCCCTCGTTGCCTGCGAAGATGGCGATAACCTGCTCGGCCACGGGCATCGGGTTGTAGCGGCCCTGCTTGAGCAGCTCGGTCATGTGGGAGCCGCGGGTCAGCTGGTCCTGGGTCGCCTTGTCCAAATCGCTTCCGAACTGGGTGAACGCCTGCAACTCGCGGTAGGACGCCAGATCCAGACGCAGGGAGCCGGCCACCTGCTTCATGGCCTTGATCTGCGCGGAGCCGCCGACTCGGGACACGGAAATGCCCACGTCGACAGCCGGGCGCTGGCCCTGGAAGAACAGGTCGGTCTGCAGGAAGATCTGACCGTCGGTGATGGAGATCACGTTGGTCGGAATGTAGGCAGACACGTCGCCGGCCTGGGTCTCGATGATCGGCAGAGCCGTCATGGAGCCGCCGCCGTTCTCGTCGGACATCTTGACCGCGCGCTCCAGCAGGCGGGAATGCAGGTAGAACACGTCGCCGGGGTAGGCCTCGCGTCCCGGAGGACGACGCAGGGTCAGCGACATCTGGCGGTAGGCCACGGCCTGCTTGGACAGGTCATCGTAGACGATGAGCACGGCACGGCCGCGGTTCTCGGCGGAGGCGGGCTGGCCATCCTCGCCGTTGTAGACGAAGTACTCGCCCATAGCGGCACCGGCCATCGGGGCGATGTACTGCAGCGGAGCGGAGTCGGACGCGGTAGCGGCCACGATGATGGTGTTCTTCATGGCGCCGTGGCGCTCGAGGGTCTCCACCACGCCGGCAACCGTAGAGGCCTTCTGACCGATCGCAACATAGATGCAGATCATGTCAGTGTCCTTCTGGTTGATGATCGCGTCGATGGCGATGGCGGTCTTACCGGTCTGGCGGTCGCCAATGATAAGCTCGCGCTGGCCACGTCCGATCGGCACCATGGAGTCGATGGCCAGAATACCGGTCTGCATCGGCTCGTTAACGGGCTGACGGGAGATAACGCCGGGAGCCTTGAACTCCACCGGGCGCGTGCCCTCGGCCTTGATGGGGCCCTTGCCGTCAATCGGCTGGCCCAGGGGGTTCACGACGCGGCCGAGCATAGCCTTGCCCGCGGGAACCTCGACGATACGACCAGTCGTGCGAACCTGGTCATTTTCCTTGATTGCGGTGACGTCACCCAGAAGCACGGCGCCGACCTCGTCCTCTTCGAGGTTCTGGGCCAGACCATACACGGTCTTGCCGCCCTCTCCGATGAACTCGAGCAGCTCGCCGGCCATGGCATCGCGAAGGCCGTCAACGCGCGCAATGCCGTCGCCGACCTGGATGACCGTGCCCACTTCGCGAGACTCGACGCTGACGTTCAGCTGCTCCAGCTGCTTCTTCAGCGCCTCGTCGATGGACTGTGCGGTGATTTCAGTCACTAGCATTCACCTCCATCTGTTGTGTCCTTGAGGACGTTGCGGGCGCGATTGAGCTGCGAGATCATGCTCGCGTCAATGTAGTTGCCGTCAACATCCATGATGATGCCGCCCAAGATGGACTTGTCGATGCGCTCGCGCAGCACCGCTTTACGTCCCAAGTCGGCCTCGGCTTTTTCCGTAATGAGTTGGCGCAGTCCGTCGTCGAGCGGCACGGCCGTGGTCACATCAACCACGCAAATGCCCAGCTTGTCGCCCAGAAGCTCGCGATAGGCATCGTAGACCCGCGGCAGCAGGTCGGCCTGGCCGCGCTCGGCCATGACCGCGAGCACCTCGCGCAGCGCCAGGTGGCAGTCGGCAAAGGTGCCTTCCACCAGCTCCTTGCGCTGGGCGGGGGTGAAGTCCGGGTTCGACAGGCTCATGGTGAGCTGCAGATCGGCGCGCATGAGGCGAATGATCTCGCCCATTTGCTCGCGCACCTCAAGCACAGCTTCCTGACCGCCGGCGGTATTGGCGGCATCGAAGAGCACCGATGCGTAAACCGCGACTTCCTCTTTCACGACGAGACGATTAGTTGCCATTGAAACTACCCGCCTCTTTGACGTAGCGCTCGATGATGGCGCGGTGCTCACCCTCGGTGAGATCCTCGCCAATCAGGCGCGCGGCCACATCGACCGAGGTGTCGGCCACGGTGGCCTGCAGCTCAGCGACGGCCTGCTTCTTCTCGGCCTCGATGGCGGCCTTCGCCTTCGCGATCATGTCGGCGGCCTCGGACTGGGCCTGGGCCGTGATGTCGGCCTTGACGGCCTCGCCCACCGAGCGGGCGTCGGCGACGATCTGCGCGGACTGGGCCTTGGCCTCGGCCAGCTGCTTCTGGTACTCGGCAAGCACGCGCTCGCTCTCGATCTGAGCCTCCTCAGACTTCTTCAGGGCCTCGCGGATGGTGTTCTCGCGCTTCTCGAGCATGCCGGCAAACATGGGCCAGCCGAACTTCGCGAGGATGATCCAGAGGATGATGAAGGCGATGAGCATGGGGATGAACTCCGCCATGTCCGGGAGAATGGCGGAGATGCCGCCCTCCTCCTCCGCTTCAGCAGCGAACGCGAGCGCCGGGAAAGCAGCGTTGAGTGCCAGGGCGCCGAAGGCGGCCTTTGCAGCTACTTTGTTCGCTCTTGTCTTCACGTGCATTCCTCCTTCCAGCCTTTTGCGGCTATTACAACCGGTTAAAGACTAGAACTAGAGGATGAAGGCGAGAACGAAGCCGATGAGGGCCAGGGCCTCGGCCAGAGCGGCACCGATGATGAAGTTCGTGAACAGACGGCCACCCACTTCAGGCTGACGGGCGGTGCCCACGCAGCAGCCGTAGCAGGCGATGCCGATGCCGAGGCCGGGGCCGATGGTGGCCAGGCCATAGCCGACGAGCTTCAGCGCAGCAATGACGAATACAGTTTCCACAGTTTCCTCCTTTAGGTCGTTTTTGAGCCTGTTTCCCAAAAACACTTACGGATTATGGTTTCCGGCACTTCCTTTTTGCGCCGGCTAAACCCAGATGGGATGGGGCGATGCGCCCCGAACGTGAGCGCCGCGCGGGCGCAGCGTTCCTAGTGCGCGCTCGTGGCGATCTGGACGTAGACCGCGGAGAGCACCGTAAACACGTAGGCCTGCAAGAACGCCACCAGCGTCTCCAGGGCGTACATGGCCACGAGCAGCAGGAACCAGGGCAGCGACAGCACGCCGGTCAGCGGGTCGAGGGCCTGGATGCCGCAGGTGAGGAACACGCTGGACGCCAGGGCGAAGATGCCCAGCACCATGTGGCCGGCGAACATGTTGCCGTAAAGTCGGACGGCAAGCGTCAGCCAGCGGATGACGGTGGAGATGAGCTCCAAGAACCAGATAATCGGCACCATGGGGGCCGGAAGGCCCGCCGGGGCGAAGGACTTCAGATAGCCCAGGCCGCCCTTGGCCTTAATGCCCCAGAAGTTGAAGTAGACAAAGGAGATGGTAGCCAGAGCCCAGGTCACCGAGATAGTGCCCGTCGGCGTCTTGCAGCCGGGGATAAGACCCACGAAGTTCGAGATGAGAATGAAGAAGAACATCGTGGCCAGAAACGGCACATGCTTCTTGAAGCCGTGGCCGATGATGCCCTCGCCCATGTCGTTGCGCACGAACTGGTAGCCGTACTCAACGGTGTTGACGAATTTGTTCGTCGGGATGAGCGTGAGCTTGCGGCCCACCACGAGAATCAGCACCAGTGTGATGATCCAGCAAATGACCATCCACAAGATGTACTGGGTGACGCCACCGAAAACCACGGTGGGGTCGAAGGAGTGCTGAAGATGAGGCACCTCCGCCGAGAGAGTTGAAAGAGCGTCCACGTATCAACCTTTCCTAGCTTTTCCGAGCCAGCCGACTCACGCCGAAAATTATGGCGGTGACGGACAGGGCCCCTGCTTCCGACAGGACAAAGGGCAGCGCGGCATCGCGGTTGACGTTTATGCAGATGATTGCGAAGGCGAACATGAGGACGAAAGAGACGATAAGGCAGAGCATGAGCACACCCATGTGTCCCAAATTGCCCGAGTCCGTCATGTGCTTGACCCGGTGCAAACCGAACACAAGCGGAGCGAACCCCGCGATGCCAGCCAGAACACCGAGTGCGATTGCCAGTGCCATAACCTGCTTTCGTCTGAGCGCTTGCGCGCTGTTATACCCAATGTAAACCGCTGCCTATGATAGCGGTTTGGCTAAAGAAGCTCGATGATTCAATCGATTTCTGGGTGAGCGGTGAAAAGTTCGCGGCGGCGGCTTGCGCCTCTGAGCAGGGAAAATTTGTGCATGTGCACGAAAATAGGGGGAGAGCACGGCTGCGCCCTCCCTCGCGGCTGTCCCGCAAGGGGCTATTCCCCCACATACTCGCGGACGAGAATCCCGGATTCGGCCAGCAGCTCTTTAGACAGCTCGTCGGGATACGGGTTCTGGTAGACGATCTCGGTGATGCCAGCGTTGATGAGCATCTTGGCGCACACCACGCAGGGCTGAGTGTTCACGTAAATGGTGGCGCCGGCAATGTTGATGCCGTAGCGGGCCGCCTGGATGATGGCGTTCTGCTCGGCATGCAGGCCGCGGCAGATCTCATGGCGCTGGCCGCTCGGCACGCCGAGCTGCTCGCGCAGACATCCCGTCTCGCTGCAGTGCGTAAGGCCGGTGGGCACGCCGTTGTAGCCCGTGGCCAGGATGCGGCGGTCCTTCACGATGACGGCGCCGACGCCGCGGCGCAGACACGTCGTACGGGTGGCCACGTCGTTGGCCATCTTCATGAAGTACTCGTCCCAACTAGGACGGTTGTCTTCTGCCATGATCGCTCCCTCCGGGAAGGGGTGCCGGATGCCCTCTGCAGGCACGCCCCGCTCCGCTGTTCGCCTTCGGCTCAGGCGCTTCGCTCTTTCATGCATTCATGGGCGACCTTCGGTCGCGCCTAGTTAGTGTTCAGAGGGTGCCAGCAGAGGGCATCCGGCACCCCTTCCCTACATAAACAGGATAGCTACTCCGTTCCGAAGATGCGGTCGCCGGCATCTCCCAGACCGGGGACGATGTAGGCGTCCTCGTTCAGGCCGTCGTCGACGGCGCAGGCATAGATGAGCAGGTCGTCATCGGCAGCCAGAAGGCGCTCGATGCCCTCGGGGGCGGCGACGATGCACAGGAAGCGAATGGTGCCCGTGACGCCGGCGCCGCGCAGGTACTCCACGGCCGCGGCCGCCGAACCGCCGGTGGCGAGCATGGGGTCGAGCACGTAGACACGACGGCTGGCGATGTCGCGGGGCAGCTTGTCGTAGTAGCTTTCCGGCTGGTGGGTCTCCTCGTTGCGCTGCATGCCCAGATGTCCCACGCGGGCCGAGGGGACAACCTCGAGCGCTCCGTCCACCATGCCCAAGCCCGCGCGCAGGATGGGCACGAAAGCCACCTTGCGCCCGGAGATCTGCTTCGCGTCGAAGGGGGCTATAGGCGTGTGGATGAACACGTTGGTCAGCGGCAGGTCGCGGGTGGCCTCGTAGGTCTCGAACAGCGACAGCTCCCCCACGATCTCGCGAAACTCATTGGAGCAGGTGTGCTTATCGCGCAGGATGGAGAGCTTGTGCTGCACGATGGGGTGGTCGAGGACGACGACGCGATCGTTTGGTTCCATAAGTTCGTTCCTTTCGTCCGGCTGCGAGGCGGGCGGGGGCACCCGCGCTCAAGCAATGGCTCGCTCGGCGGAACAGCCCACCGGACTGTTCCGTTCGCTGCGCAACCTGCGCGCGGGCGCCCCCGCCCGCCTCGCAACCTGCGCAAATGGGCAGGTTAGTATTCCAACCCCGGATAAAGGGGGTGGGCATCCAGCATAGTGTCGACCTTGGCGCGAATGTCGGCGAGCTTCGCCTCGTCGGCGGCGTTGAACACCGCGGCGGCGATGAGCTGGCCCACCTCGTAGAAGTCCTCGGCCGTAAAGCCGCGGGTGGTGGCGGCGGCCGAGCCCACGCGGATGCCGCTCGTCACGAACGGCGAGCGCTTCTCGTTGGGGATGGAGTTCTTGTTCACCGTAAGGCCCACAGACTCCAGCAGCTTCTCGGCATCCTTGCCGGTGATATCGGAGGCGGTGAGATCCACCAGGCACAGGTGGTTGTCCGTGCCGCCGGACACCAGGCGCAGGCCCCCGTCGGTCATGCCCTCGCCCAGGGTGCGGGCGTTTTCCACGACGTTTTCCATATAGGTGCGGAACGACGGCGCGAGCGCCTCACCGAAGGCCACGGCCTTGCCGGCGATGACGTGCATGAGCGGACCGCCCTGGGCGCCGGGGAAAATCGCCTTGTTGATCTTCGCGCCCAGCTCGTCGCTGTTGGTGAGAATGAAGCCGCCGCGCGGGCCGCGCAGGGTCTTGTGGCTCGTGGAGGTGACGATGTCGGCGTGGGGCACCGGGCTCGGGTGCAGGCCCGCGGCCACAAGGCCGGCGATATGGGCCATGTCCACCATGAGGTAGGCGCCCACCTCATGGGCGATATCGGCCATACGGGCGAAATCGATGAAGCGCGGGTAGGCGCTCGCTCCGCCGACGATGACCTTCGGGCGCACCTCCTTGGCGATGCGCTCAAGCTCGTCGTAGTCGATGACCTCGGTTTCCGGGTTCACGCCATAGGAGACGATGTTGTAAAGCAGACCGGAGAAGTTCACGGGGCTTCCGTGGGTGAGGTGCCCGCCGTGATCGAGGCTCATGCCGAGCACCGTGTCGCCGGGCTCGATGATGGAAAGATAGGCGCCGAAGTTCGCGCTCGCGCCGGAGTGGGGCTGCACGTTGGCGTACTTGGCGCCGTACAGCTCGCAGGCGCGGTCGCGGGCGAGGTCTTCCACCACATCGACCTTCTCGCAGCCGCCGTAGTAGCGCTTGCCGGGATAGCCCTCGGCGTACTTGTTGGTAAGCACGCTGCCCACGGCCTCCATGACCGCGCGGGAGGTGAAGTTCTCCGAGGCGATGAGCTCCACCGAGCCGCGCTGGCGGGCAAGCTCGGCGCGCAGGCAGTCAGCCACCTGCGGATCTTCAGCGGCGAGAAATTCCAAAGCCATCTATCGTCTCCTTTACTAATCCAACTGCATTATCTTCTGAACACGGCCGGCGTGGCGGCCGCCGCCGAACTCGGTGGTGAGGAAGGTGTCCAGGATACGTTCGTTGTCCTCAAGCGATACGAAGCGGCCCGAGAGCGTGATGACGTTCGCGTCGTTGTGCTCGCGGCACAGCTCGGCGAACTCGGGCGTGATGATGTTCGCCGCGCGCACGCCGGGCACCTTGTCGGCGGCCATGGCCATGCCGATGCCGGTGCCGCACACGAGCACGCCGCGTTCGGAGGCGCCCTCGGCCACATCGCGGGCCACGGGAACGGCGAAGTCGGGGTAATCGACCCGATCGTCGCTGTCCGGTCCGCGGTCTATCACCTCGTAGCCCTTGCCTTCCAAATATGCCGCCAGGGCCTGCTTCTGCTCGAAGCCGGCATGGTCGGCACCAATGCTCACGCGCATGGGGCGCTCCTTCCCGCTCGAAAGTTGTGCACCTGCCATTGTAGGCGCTCGCGCGCCCCTCCCCCGTCACTTTCCGGCGGGCAGAACTTCTCCATATGCCCAGAGCGCCCGCGCTCCGAGAGCCGACTAGCTGCGCACGCGGGCGATTCTCGCGAACCGACTATTTGCCGGCGGCGTGGGAGCCAAATCGCTCGACGAGGACGTCGGCGACGGTCCGAGCGGCCTCGGTCGCCTCCCTGGGCACGAAAAGAGACACGTCGAGGACCGACCATTCCTCCTGCAGGGGAATGAAGCGAGCGTGGGGGAAGTCGGCTCGCATAGCCGCCAGTCGGCTCCGCGGAACAGCGGCGCCGTGACCCGGCGCAAGCCGCTCGTGCAGCAACGCGAAGGAATTCTCGTACGGAAGGATTTCGATGAGCGCCTCGAAGCCCTCCCTGTTGCATATCTCGTGCAGGTGCGCCTCCATGAGCGACTCGTTCTTCGCGTAAGTATGCAGAAAGAAGAATCCTTGGAGCTGGGAGACGGACACCTCCTCTAGCGATGAGAGAGGGTCTTCCGGATGCACCATGAGGAAAAGCGGGTCGTGGAACAGGGAGCGCACCTCGGTATCGTGCAGGCCGAACACGCGCGTGGCGTAATTCGAGGCCGGCTCGCAGGCGAGGTCGACGTCTCCCTCCTTCAGCAGCGTCAGGCTCGCATCGCTGTCCAAATTGGTGAGGGACACGCGATACTCGGGAAGCGCCCGCTTGGAGTCCTCGAAGACCGGCTGCGCGAGCAAGGTCTTGTCGAGGGATGTGCCAATGCGAACGGCGAGCGAATCCGGCCCCACATGCGCCAGCTCGTAGGACAGCTGAATCAGCCTCAACTGGATTTCCTGAGCCGCCGTGATGAACACCTCGCCATGGGCGGTGGGAGTCACCACGGGCGAGCCCTGGGCCCGCACGAACAGCGTGTGGCCGAACTGCTTCTCCAGCTGAGTTATATGACGGCTCAGCACCGACGGGCTGATGTTGAGGTAGCGGGCCGCCACGCTGATGTTCTCGCACATAGCCAAGGTTGACACTTCATTGAATACGCTGACGTCCACGGCCCCTCCTCCGCATGCTGATAGCCCACGCCTATTCTATCCGCTGCCGCCCTTCTAGCTTATTCCCAATCTGAAAAAGCTGTCTGCGAATTGGGCATAAGCGCTCGACCTCCCTTGAACTTCCCTTAGCAACAAGCGCCTTCGTACACTGGCCCTGCAGTTCGAAGCCAAGAGGCAAACAAGAGGAGGAGAGCATGACTGCAAGCAACGAGAAGCGCACCCTGCTCGATCGACGCGCGTTTTTGGCGGCTGCCACGGCCGCTACGGCGTCCATCGGGTTGGCCGGCTGCGCGCCCGAGAACAAGCTCGGGGATACCGGCGCGTCGTCCAGCGACGCCGCCGAGGGCAACGTCTGGCGCGTCGACGCCGAGCTGACGAGCAAGAACGGTCACTGGCAAACCGCCAGCTGCAACTGGAGCTGCGGCGGGAAGTGCCTGAACCGGGTGTTCGTGGAGGACAACATCGTCCTGCGCCAGAAGACCGACGATGACCCCGGCGACTCTATCGACTGCCCCCAGCGCCGCGCCTGCCCGCGCGGGCGTTCCCAGCAGCAGATGGTATTCGGAGCCGACCGCTTGAAGTACCCCATGAAGCGCAAGAACTGGCAGCCGGGCGGCGGGGAGAACTCCCAGGGCCACCTGCGCGGCATCGACGAGTGGGAGCGCATCAGCTGGGACGAGGCCACCGACCTCATCGCCGAGGAGTTCAAGCGCGTGAAAGAGACCTATGGCAACGAGGCCTTCGTCATGACCCCCGTCACCCACTACCGTGGCGCGGCCTGGTTCATCGACGCCTTCGGAGGCATGACGAACATATTCGACTCGTCCTCGTTCGGGCCCGCCAACGCCGCATGGCCCGCGCTAGGCGTGGAATACGTCGGCCAGTGCGAGATGAACGACCGCTACGACTTCAAGAACATAGAGCATGTGGTGCTGTACGGCATGAACCCGGTATGGGCATCCGCCGGCAACCCCAACTACCACTTGTACACGCACGCCAAAGACGCCGGTGCCGACTTCGTGTACGTGGGCCCCTCCTACAATCCGTCGGCCAACCTGTACGAGGCGCGCTGGATTCAGGTGCGCCCCGGCACCGACACCGCCTTCCTGCTGGCCGTGGCCTACGAGATGTTCGAGCTCGACGCCCGCGAGGGCGACGTCATCGACTGGGAGTACCTGGAGAAGTATACCTACGGCATCGACGGCGACCACATGGCCCCGGGCGTGAAGGCGGACGAGAACTTCCGCGACTATCTGTACGGCGCCTATGACAACCAGGTGAAGAACGCCGAGTGGGCCAGCGCCATCTGCGGCGCAACCCCGGAGGACATTCGCTTCTACGCCGACCTGCTGCGCAAGGGCAACAAGACCTATGTGTTTTTCAGCTACGCCGCGGCCCGCTGCCTGGATGCGGACTGGTGGCTGCACCTGATGTTCACCACCGCCTGGATGGGCGGGCACGTGGGCAAGTCCGGCGAGGGCTGCTCGGGCTCCTACCATGCCGGTGCCTTCCGCCAGTCGAACCTGGCGGGCTTCGTGCAGGGCGGCGCGTCAGCCGACTACATGACGGCGAATCCCGTCACGAAGTTCGTGCCCTCTCACGAGCTGTACGACGTCATCATCGACGGCGCCCCCTACCATGCCGTGAACATGAACAACTGGATGATGGTGGAGGACGGAGACTACAACCGCATGGAGACCGTCGACCTGCACGTCATGGTGTCCGACGGCTCGGCGGGCCTGAACAACGCCCCCAACACCAACCGCGGCATCGAGGCTTGGCGCAAGCTTGACTTCGTGGTGAGCACCGGCTGGAGCATGACGCCCCAATGCTGGTACGCCGACATCGTGTTGCCCATCCAGACCCAGTGGGAGTGGGAGGCCGGACGCGTGTACTCCGAGGGATCCGGCCAGTACACCGACACCGAGTCCATCTACCTGACCAAGCGCGTGGTAGAGCCGCTGTACGAGGCCATGGACAACAAGGACATCTGGGACATGGTGGGCGCGAAGCTAGGCCTGACCGACTTCCGCCTCTCCCCCAACCGCCGCCAGGAGGCCATCGACGAGATTGCCGCAGCCACCTATCTGGACACCGACGGCGAGTGGAAGCCCCTCGTCAGCATCACCCAGGAGGATCTGGACCGCTGGGACGTGACCGGCGAGCCCCAGGAGGGTGACAAGATTACGCTGTCCGAACTGGAGGAGAAGGGCATCTGGAAGCTGCAGCGCGCCGACGGCGACGCCTATAGCGGATACCGCGCCTTCCAGGCCTATATCGACGACCCGGAGGGCAATCCCCGCAGCACTCCCAGCGGCCGTTGGGAGATCCACAGCCAGGCCCTGGCCGACTTCCTGAACGGCATAGACTACTCCGATGGCTTCAAGTGGCGCCCCTACCCGAACTACAAGCCCGCGAAACGCGGCTACGAGGAGGGCCAGGACGGCAAGCACAAGTTCCAGGTGTTCAACCCGCACTACATTCGCCGTCAGCACTCCATCAGCGACAACCTTCCGTGGCTGCGCGAGGGTCTGGAGAACCCGGTGTGGATGAACGCTTCCGACGCGGCCGATCTGGGCATCAAGACCGGCGACACCGTGCGCCTGTTCAACGACACGGGAGCTGTGCTGCGCCAGGCTTCGGTCACCAACGCCATCATGCCGGGCGTGCTCTCGCTGCCCCACGGCGCATGGATCGACATGGACGAGGATCTGGGCGTGGACCGCGGCGGCAACCCCAACACGCTCATCCCCTCGCAAACCTCGGGAACCGGCACGAACGGATACAACACGGCCTTGGTGAGCGTCGAGAAGTGGGCCGGCGAGGCGCTCGAGCGCGACTGCGAGTGGCCCCAGCGCATTATCGACGTCCAGGCATAAGGAGAGATGCACCATGAGTATCGGATTTTACTTCGACGAGGCCAAGTGCATGGGCTGCCGCTCCTGCCAGGTGGCCTGCAAAGACCGCAACAACCTGCCCGTGGGGCAGCTGTTCCGCCACATGATAAGCTACGAGACCGGAACCTACCCCGACGTGAAAGTGTTCCATCAGGCGAAAACCTGCAACCACTGCGCATCGGCCGCCTGCGTGGCGAACTGCCCCACGGGAGCCATGCAATATGCCGACGACGGCGCCGTCGTGCACGACGACGAGGTCTGCATCGGCTGCGGCACCTGCGTGAACTCCTGCCCCTACGAGGTGCCCCTGCTGGACGAGGCCGAGAGCATCGCGCGCAAGTGCGACAGCTGCAAGGCCCTGCGCGACGCCGGCATGAACCCGGTCTGCGTAGACGCGTGCCCCATGCGCTGCCTCGACTTCGGAGAGATCGGCGATCTCAAGGCGAAGTACGGAGACTTCGACGCGAAGCGGCCCTACCTGCCTTCACCCGACATGACGAGCCCCTCCACCATGATCAAGCCCCGGACCGGCATCGGGGCCGACTCAGAGATCGCCTTCGTCATCCTTTAGCCCTCCCTGTTTCCTTCGGCCCCGCACCCCCTCCCTGCGGGGCCGAACTTCCCCATCCGCCAGAACGCGCGGGCCGCTCCTGCAGCCCGCGCCGTCCTTTCCAGGAGGAGTCATGACCGCCATCAATTCCCGCGAGGACCTTTCGGTCTATCTGGCCGCGCGCAGCTACTTGTACCGCTTCTTCCAGAGCCTCTTCGGCGCGGAGCCCACACCAGAAGCGCTGGGCGCTTACAATGCCGAACTCACAGATGCCTGCCTTGAGGCCCTCTCGGTTGACGAGAATGTCCGAGGGCCGTTTCGCCGACGCCTCCAGACTGTGGCGCGCGACGCCCAGAATGTTGCCGCGGACCTGAGGAGCGCCTACACCGTCCTGTTCGTTGGCCCCGGCGAGCCGGCAGGGTCGCCCTGGGAATCCCTCCACCGGGGCGTAGAGCGACGCTTGTTCACAGATGTGACCCTCGCCGTTCGACGCGCTTTCAAGGCCCAGGGGCTCACACCGCAGCTGGGACCGGGGGTGGCCGACGACGCCCTGGCGCTGGAGCTGGACTTCCTGGCCGCGCTTGCCCTGCGTGCCCAATCGGCTCTGAGCGGCGGGGAGGGCGGCGGAGGACTCGTTCCAGAGGACGCTCGCGCGCCGCTGGCCGCGAGCCGCCAGTTCCTCGCCGATCACCTTAACCAGTGGGTCGACGCCCTCCGCCAGTGCGTTGTCGACGCCGATTCCACCGGATTTTACGCGGATGCCACCGGCCTGCTCGTCGACTTCTGTGCCCTCGACGAGCAGGCCCTGGCCCGACTGACGGACGAGGCCGCCTAGCTGCGAATGCGGGCGACGGCCTGATGCCAGGCGGCGAGGCGGGAGGCGCGTGTCGCCTCGTCGAAGGTGGGCAGGAAGCGGTCCTCCCCCTCCCTAAGCGCGAGCAGCTCCTCGATGCTCTCCCAAAAGCCCGTGGCCAGACCGGCGAGGTAGGCAGCGCCGAGGGCGGTGGTCTCGGCGTTGTCCGGGCGGCGCAGGGGCACGCCGAGCATGTCGGACTGGAACTGCATGAGGAAGTCGTTGGCCGAGGCTCCCCCGTCGACGTTCAGCACGCTGGGCGGCATGCCGGCGTCCTCGGCCATGGCCTGGGCCAAGTCGCACACCTGGTAGGCAAGGGCCTCCAAGGCGGCGCGCACGATATGGGCGCGGCCCGTGCCACGCGTAAGGCCCAGAATGGCGCCGCGGGCCTCGGCGTCCCACCAGGGCGCGCCCAGGCCGGTGAAGGCGGGCACGACGAAAACGCCGTCAGCGGAGGGCACGCTGCGGGCGATGGCGTCGGTGTCGGAGGCGCGCTCGATGATGCCGAGCTCGTCGCGCAGCCACTGGATGAGGGCGCCGGCCACAAAGACACTGCCCTCGAGGGCGTATTCGGTGCCAACGGTGCCCGGCGCCGAGGCGGCCACCGTGGCCACAAGCCCGTTACGGCTCGCGCAAACCTCGTGGCCGGTGTGCATGAGCAGAAAGCAGCCAGTGCCGTAGGTGTTCTTCGCCTGGCCCGCATGGAAGCAGCACTGGCCGAAGAGCGCCGCCTGCTGGTCGCCCGCCACGCCGCGGATGGGCACGCCCTGCACGATGCCCGGGTTCGCCGTGGTGCCGAAGTCGCCAGCCGAGGGGCGCACCTCGGGGAGGATGGCCTCGGGAATGCCGAAGAGCTTGAGCAGGAAGGGATCCCAGCGGCCCTCGTGAATGTTGTAGAGCATGGTGCGGCTCGCGTTGGTCACATCGGTGGCGTGCACGGCCCCGTAGGTGAGCTTCCAGATAAGCCAGCTGTCCACCGTGCCGAAGGCGAGCTCGCCGGCCTCGGCGCGCTCGCGGGCACCGGGCACCTCGCCTAAGATCCAGGCGAGCTTGCTGGCGGAGAAGTACGCATCGGGAATGAGCCCCGTGCGCGCGGTAATCTCGGCGGATGTGGCCGCATCACTGGCGATGGCCTCCACCATGGGGGCGGTGCGGCGGCACTGCCAGACGATGGCGTTCATAATCGGCTCGCCGGTGGCGCGGTCCCACACGATGGTGGTTTCGCGCTGGTTGGTGATGCCGATGGAGTCGATTTCGGCGGTATCCACGTTCGACGACAAGATGAGCTCGGTAAGAGCCCCTAGCTGCGAAGAGAGGATGTCCTGGGGGTCATGCTCGACCCAGCCGGGCTGCGGGTAGATTTGCGGAAAGGGACGCTGCACGGAAGCGACGAGGTGGCCGGCATGATCGATGAGCATGGCACGGGAGGACGTGGTGCCTTGGTCAAGGGCGATGATGTACTTCTTCATGGGACTCCTCTTGTTGCTGCTTGCGGCGCACCGCCGGTCGGGCCACGGGGTAATGCTCAGTCGCTCAAACAGTCCTCGCTCGGCAGAACAGGACATTCAGTCCTGTTCTGTTCGCTGCGGAACTCGCTTGGTGAGCACTACCCCGCGTCCCTCTGCGCTCTACCTCAATTGTACAGATTGATCCAGCTCAGGATGTACTCGTACACCTCTTCCTTGCCGAGCTCGTTTAAGATCTCGTGGCGCATGCCCGGAAAGAGACGCAGGGTGACATTCTCGGCGCCGGCGCGCTCCATGGACTCGGCGGCTTTCGCCACGCCGCGGCCGCAATCCCCCACCGGGTCGGCGTCGCCGGCCACGAAGAGCAGCGGCAGGTCGTGGGGCGTGGCGCGGTAGGCCGCCGGGCTGTTGGCGCGGGCCGCCAGCGCGGTCAGGGTGGCGTAGGCGCCGGCCGAGAACATGAAGCCCGCGCGCTCGTCGGCCATGAAGGCATCGGCCACCGCAGGATCGCGCGAGAGCCAGTCGAAGGGCGTGCGGGCGTCCTTCACCGCGCGGCTGTAGGCGCCGTCGGCCAGGCTGTGCAAAAGCTTGCTCTTGTAATCGGCGCCGCGCACCTTCGCGATAGCGCGGGCCAGCACATTGCCCGCCGCGGCCACCACCTCGGGCTGGTTCGCCGTGCCGCAGATGACCGCGCCGGCAAGGCCCTCGCCGAAACGGGGCAGGTAGTTGCGCAGCACAAGCGAGCCCATGGAGTGTCCGAACACGAAGTAGGGCGTGCCGGCAACCACCTGGGCCGTCACGAGGGTGCGCAGCATGTTCGCGTCTTCGATCATGGCATCGGCGCCGGTTTCCGCATCCACCATGCCGAGGTTGTCGGCCGCGGCGGTCCAGCCGTGGCCGATATGGTCGTGGCCGGCCACCAGGTAGCCCTCGCCGGCCAAAAAGCGGGCGAAGTCGTCGTAGCGATCGATGTGCTCGGCCATGCCGTGAATGAGCTGTACAACACCGCGCGGCTTGAAGCAGCCGAGCGTGGCGCCGTCGGCACCCGCATGCGCGCGCTTGAGAGCAGCGGGA
Source organism: Adlercreutzia shanghongiae (assembly GCF_035830635.1). NCBI lineage: Bacteria > Bacillati > Actinomycetota > Coriobacteriia > Eggerthellales > Eggerthellaceae > Adlercreutzia > Adlercreutzia shanghongiae. The sequence goes on from NZ_JAYMFI010000017.1 coordinate 56,917, forward strand.
ATCCACAGCACGGCACGGACCGCGCTTTTCCCGTCGGCGGATTCGAAGGTGAAATCGGTGCGGCCCACCGTGCCGTCCTTCGGCGCGACGGTCTCTCTCGGCTGGCTCATGACAGCGCTCCTTTCAGCACATCCCAGGACAAGGCCCCCTCGCGCAGCATGCGCGGGTGTTCTTCCGTGCAGTCTAGCACCGTGGAGGGCAGCACAGGTCCATTCGTTGGCGAAACGTGGGACGCCGTCAAGGCGCTCTCGGCATCCGACGGCAGATAGAGGCCGGCCGTAGCCGCCACCAGCGCCGGGTCCAAAGCGGAAGCATCGCCAGTGGCAGGCGCGCCGGAGAAGTTGGCCGAGGTGACGGCCAAGGGGCATCCCGCGGCGCGGATCAACGCCAGGGCGACGGCGCTGTCGGGCATGCGCAGACCGATGGTTCCCGCTGCCGATTGGAAGGCCCGGGGCACCGTGTCGGCAGCGCGCACCACCAAGGTGAGCGCCCCCGGCCAGAAAGCGCGAGCCAACTGGCGCGCATAGGTGGGTACTGCCGCGCCGTACACGTCCAAGCTGGCCGACCCGTCCACGAGCCATGCCACCGGCTTGCCACCGTCGCGGTGCTTCAACCGGTACAGCCCGTCGGGCACCCGCGCGGCTGCCACCGACACGCCCACGCCGAACACGGTGTCGGTGGGCAGCACCACCGCCTCGCCCGCGGCCAGGGCCGCGCAGGCCTCATCGAGCGTCAGCATCTTCATCGGATACCCCCTCGGCTACTCGATCGGCCACGATGGCCTCGGCCACGCGCAGGCCGTCCACAGCGGCGCTGGTGATGCCGCCGGCATAGCCCGCGCCCTCGCCGCAAGGGTACAAGCCGGCGATGTTCGATTGGAAGCGATTGTCGCGCACGATGCGCACGGGACTGGAGCTGCGGGCCTCCACGGCGGTCATAACCGCGCCCGGATACGCGAAACCGCGCAGCTTGCGGTCGAGCATCGGCAGCGCCTCGGCCATGGCCTCGGTCACGAAAGCGGGCAGGCAGTCGCGCAGATCGCACCACGCCACGCCGCGCGGATAGGTGGGGTCCACGGCCGCAGGTGCCGATCCGACAGCCGCGGCAGCGACGCAACCGGCACTCGCACCGGCGTCCCCCGCCAGGAAGTCGCCCACGGTTTGGGCCGGAGCCGTGAACGCCGCGCGCGGGGGGCACGCCCCCGCTTCTTCTCTGCCGCCGACGGCAGCGGGCAGGCCGCATCCCAACCGATAAGCGGCCCGTTCCAGCTGCCGCTGAAAGACCACCCCTTCCAGAGGATCGTCACCGGGCAGGTCGTCGGGGCGCACCTCCACCAGCAGCGCTGCGTTCGCGTTCGCGCCGGCGCGGGCATGGCGGCTCATGCCGTTCACGCACAGATGGCCCTCCTCGCTGGCGGCGGCCACCACCTCCCCGCCGGGGCACATGCAAAACGTATACACACCGCGGTCGTCGGCGGTCTTCACCGCCAGCTTGTAATCGGCGGCCCCGAGCGCCGGATGATTCGCCGAGGGGCCGCACTGAGCCTCGTTGATGAGCGCCTGGGGGTGCTCGATGCGCACGCCGACGGCAAAAGGCTTGCGCTCGAGCGCCGCCCCCGCCTCGCGCACCATCGCGAAGGTATCGCGTGCCGAGTGCCCGCAGGCCAGTACCGCGCAGTCGGCGCCGACCGTCTCTTCGGCGCCCGTCCGCTCGTCGACGAGCCGCGCGCCCGCCACGCGCCCCTCCTCGACCTCCAACCCGGCGAGCCGTGTGAGGAACCGCACCTCTCCCCCGGCCGCCTCAATGGCGCAGCGCAAGTTGCGCACGACGCCCACCAGCAGATCGGTGCCGATATGGGGCTTGGCATCCACGAGAATATCCTCGGGAGCCCCCGCCTCGACGAACGTCTCGAGCACGTGGCGAATATGGGGGCTTTTGATACCCGTGTTCAGCTTGCCGTCGGAAAAGGTGCCCGCCCCGCCCTCGCCGAACTGGATGTTCGTGCGCGTATCGAGCGGAGCTCCGTCGTTGAAGGCCTCGACGATTTCCACACGTTCGTCCACTGCGGCGCCGCGCTCTACCACGAGGGGACGCAGCCCCGCACGGGCCAAATACAGCGCGCAGAAAAGGCCCGCGGGACCGGTGCCCACCACAAGGGGGCGCGGGCCGTCCAGCTCAACGCAGGGCACCTCCAAAGACTCGGCGGCCTCATAGACCTTGACGGAAACGCCCTTCGCGGGACGCGCCTCAACACCTTCCGCCAAGGCGACGGCAACCGTCACCACGCCGTGCACCTTCGACTTCTTCCGCGCATCGATGGAGCGCTTGAGCAGCTTGAGCGTCATCAGAGAGCCCGGCTTCACGCCCAGGCCCCGGGCCACCTCTTTTTTGAGCAACGCCGCGTTCTTCGGCAAGAGGGCGTCGAGGGAGACCGGCAGATTCGATACTTGGATCATTGGCACCACACCTCCATCGCGCTCCATCCGGCCAGCAGGCCCGAAGCCCAGGCCCAGTGCAGGTTGTAGCCGCCGCAGGGCGCATCCACGTCAAGTGCCTCGCCGACGACGTAGAGCCCCGGCACGCACCGCAGCTCGCAGGAGCGCGCGTCTACCGCGCCCACATCGATGCCGCCGCGGCGCACTTGGCACTGCCTCGCATCGCCCAAGCCCGTCACCTTCATGCGCAGACCCTTCAGCACAGGCGCCATGCGGGGCGCATCCCCCTTGGCGACAAGGCGATTCTCCTCAAGGCCGGCGGCGTGAAGCAGCACGTCAGCCACGGGCGCGAGCACCATACCGCGCAGCATGTCGCCCCAGCGCACGTCGCGACCGAGACGGGAGCGCAGCATTTTGCGGCGGCGATTGAGGAACGCCTCAGCGTCGTTGGCGCTCACGTCCGGTACGAAATCGACCGCCAGCTCATCGCCAGGATGAGCGAGGCGGCTCAGATTGAAGGCGGCGATGCCCGAGACGCCGTACTTGCGGAACATGACCTCGCCTCTCTCGCGGCTGACCAGGCAATCGCGCCGCCACAGCTCCAACGCGCCACGCACGCGGATGTTGTCGAGCCGGCGACCGATGGAGCCTTCCGTTGCCAAGGGACCCAGGGTCGGCTCGGTCGCCCTGAAGCGGACGCCCACGGGCAGAAGGCTAGAGACAATGGAGCCGCCGACCGCCACGATGACCGCGTCGGCGCGCTCGAAGCGCCCATCGGCAAGGCGCAGCGTGAAGCGACCGCCCTCCCCGCGCGGCGGCTCCACGGCGGCCACCTCGCAGCCTACGTGCTCTTCCACACCGGCAGCGGCGCAGGCCGCGCGCAGGCAGTCGAGCACGGACGTGGCCTTGTTGGCCAGCGGGTACAGGCGCCCCTCGCCCTCTTCGCGCCACACCAGACCGCAATCGGCGAAAAACCCGAGGACGCCGTTGGGATAGGCCGTCGACGGCTCCGCCTGAGACGCAACGTGGCGCCGGCTTGCGCTTTCGAGGCGCGCCAGCACCTCGCCGACGAAAGCGGGGTTGCGGTAATCGTCGGCTGAAACGACGCTGTTGGAGAAATTGCATCGCCCGTTGCCGGTCGCAAGGATAGAACGCCCCACGCGATCGGACGCCTCGTAAAGAGCGACCGGGGCACCGAAGCTCGCCGCGGCCGCCGCGGCCGAGAGGCCCGAAGCCCCGCCACCTATGATTGCGATTCTTTTCATACGCTCAGTATAAAAGATAAGCGGCCCTCCGAAGAAGGCCGCTTGACAGCTCCCGATAATGCGCAAGTTCCGGCAGCGAGGCGCCTACTTGCTTTCCAGCTGCGGGATAGGGGTCTCGTCGCGCTCGTCCAGATGACCCTCATACACATAGTGCTTGGTCTCGCGGGCGATGAGACCCGACAGCAGCAACACCATGATGATGTTGGGGATGGCCATAAGAGCGTTGGTGATGTCGGACACCGTCCACACCACATCGCCCACGCCGATAGCGCCGAGGAAGGCCACCACCACGTAGAGCACCTGGTAAGGACGGATGGCGCGCTTGCCGAACAGATAGGTGACGCAGCGGTTGCCGTAGTAGGACCAGCCGAGGATGGTGGAGTAGGCGAACAGAATCATGCCGAAGATCAGGATGGGCGTGCCGATGTAGGGAATGCTCGCGAAGGCCGCGCTGGACAGCTGGGCGCCGGCGCTGATGTTGCCGGCCATGATCTCGGATTGCAGGTCGGCGTTGCCGAGCATGGTGGACACGAGCACAAGACCCGTGAGCAGGCAGATGATGACGGTATCCCAGAAAGTGCCGGTCATGGAGACGAGGGCCTGGCGGGCCGGGTTGCGGGTAGCGGCAGCCGATGCCACGATGGGCGCAGAGCCGAGGCCGGACTCGTTGGAGAACAGGCCGCGGGCGCAGCCGAACTGCAGGGCCAGCATGAGGCCGCTTCCCAGAGCGCCGCCGAAGGCCGCCTTGGCGGTGAAGGCGCTCTCCACGATCAGGCAGAACGCGGGCCAAACGAGCTCCCAGTTCATGCCGAGGATGACGACGCAGCCCCAGATGTAGGCAATGGCCATGAAGGGCACGAGCTTCTCGCACACATTCGAAATAACCCTCACGCCGCCGAAGATGACGATGGACACCATGATGACGATGGCCAGGCCAATGCCCCAGGCGGGCACGCCGGGCAAGTTCGTGGAGATGACCTCAGTCATGGCCGAGGACTGCACGGCCGAGCCGATGCCGAACGACGCGATAGCCGCGAACAGAGCGAAAGCGCCGGCGCCAAGGAGCGCCCACCAGGGCGTGTTGCCGTCCTTGTCGTTGAAGCCGCGCTTCCACGCGTACATGGCGCCGCCGAGCATGTTGCCCGAGTGGTCCTTCACGCGGTACTTCACCGCGGCGAAGGTCTCGGAGTACTTGGTAGCGATGCCGAACACGCCGGTGATCCACATCCAGAACACCGCGCCCGGGCCGCCGGCGATGATGGCCGTGCCCACACCGACGATGTTGCCGGTACCGATGGTGGCCGAAAGCGCCGTGCACAAAGCGCCGAACTGGCTGATGTCGCCGGGAGCGTCGGGGTCCTTGGTGACGGACAGCTTGATGGCCGTCGGCAGCTTGCGCTGGATGAAGCCCGTGCGGAAGGTCAGGTAGATATGCGATCCCAGAAGCAGCACGAGCATCGGCGGGCCCCAGACGAAGCCGTCGATGCTGTTGATGATGTCGACGATCATATCCATGTAGCGGTTCTCCTCTCGGTAGGCGCAAAGCGGAGCACTTTAACGCACTAAAGTAGCCGCATTATAGGCAGAGAAGATGACCGTTTTTGTTAACAATGGAAGAATTACCAGCGAACGGCGTGCCGCAACTCGCCCCATCGAAAGCTCGTTTTCGTTTTCTGGCCCCAAAATACTTCGAGTGAACTAACGGCAGCCGAATCAAGATCAAAAACGAGTCGCAGACAACCTAAGAGGCCTCGCAGAGCCTTCAAACGGGCCGATTTCTGCCCCAAGAGTCCTCGCTATGGTTTCGAAGAAATGCATTCGGGGCATTTTCGGGCCACTAAACCCGCGCGAGCCTACAGTCGCTTAAAACTGAGGGCCCTTCACTACGGGGACGGGCTCGTCGGCCACTTCATCAAGATGGTCGTCGTAGACGAAGTGCTTGGTTTCCTTGGCGATCATGCCGGAAAGCAGCAGAACGACGATGATGTTCGGAATGGCCATAAGGGCGTTGCCAATATCCGAGATCGTCCACACGACATCTCCCACTCCGATGGCGCCGAAAAAGGCTACGGCTACGTAGATGACCTGATAGGGCTTGATGCCCTTCGGACCGAACAGATAGGCCACGCAGCGGTTGCCGTAGTAGGACCAGCCCAAGATGGTGGAATAGGCAAACGAGCACATGCCCAGCACGAGAACAGGCGTGCCGACGTAGGGGATATCGGCGAACGCTGCCGAGGCCAGCGCCGCGCCGGTGTACACCGAGGGGTTCGCGAGAATGTCAGCGCCGATCTGCGGCTCGACGATCATGGTGGAGACGAGCACGATGCCCGTGAGCGCGCAAATGACCACCGTAGACCAAAACGCGCCGGTCATGGAGACAAGCGCCTGCTCGGCAGGGTTTTTCGTCTTGGCGGCGGCGGCCACAATGGGCGCCGTGCCGAGTCCGGACTCATTGGAGAACAGACCGCGGGCGCAGCCGTACTGCAGGGCCATCATAAGACCGCTGCCCACCGCGCCGCCGAAAGCGGCATGGGGTGTGAAGGCGCACTCAATGATGAGCCCGAGCGTATCTCCCAAAACCGCGCCGTTCAGGCAGATGATAACGATGCAGCCAAGAGCGTAGGCTCCGGCCATGATGGGCACGAGCCATTCGCACACTCGCGCGATAGAGCGCACGCCGCCGAAGATGACCGCGGCCACGGCAACCACGATAACAAGAGCCACGACCCAGGCGGGAATAGCGGGGATAGACGAGGTGACGATGCCGGAAATGGCCGCCGCCTGCACCGCCGAACCGGTGCCCACCGTCGCGACCACGGCGAAGGCCGCGAAGGCCACGGCCCCCAACGTTGCCCACCAGGGCACCGTGCCGTCCCTCTTCGCGAAAGCGCGCTTCCACACGAACATGGCACCGCCGAGCATCTGGCCCGACTTGTCGCGCACGCGGTACTTCACGGCCGCGTAGGTCTCCACGTACTTGGTGGCGATGCCGAAGATGCCGGCAATCCACATCCAGAACACCGCACCCGGGCCTCCCGCCAGGATGGCGGTGGCCACGCCGACGATGGAGCCGGTGCCGATGGTGGCGGCGAGCGCCGTGGCCAGCGCGCCGAAACTGGAGATGTCGCCCTTGCCGCCCTCGCCGCCTTTCACGGACATGCGAATGGCTTGGGGCAGCTTGCGCTGGATGAAGCCGGTGCGGAAGGTCAGGTAGATGTGCGTGCCGAGCAGCAGCGCAATCATCGCGGGACCCCAGACGATGGAGTCGATAGTTGTGAGAAGTTCAATCATGCACGCGATTGTACACCAAGTTCCCTCCGCGCGGGAGGGCGGAGGGGTCATCGTCCCGTCTCCCGCTTCGCTGCTCGCCTTCGGCTCGGGCGCTGCGCTCCTTCATGTTTTTATGGAGCGACCTTCGGTCGCGGATAGGCAGTGCTCAGAGAGACTGGCCGATGGCCCCGCCGCCCTCCCGCGCTGCTCCCTCATTGTTGTTTTATAAATCTACGGGATTCCAGCTGCCGTCGATGTCGCAGATCCAGGCCTCGGCGTCGTCGATGGTGAAGAACGTGAGGCGCTCGTCGTCGGCGCTTTCCCAGGCCTCCCCCAGGCCCACCATGTGCTCGAAGCCGGCTTGGCGGGTTTCGGCGTTGGCTCGGTCGGCGAGGTTCGCCTTGCCGCGCAGGATGACCCAGCCGGCGCCGGGCTTCCAGGCGGTGAGCTCCACGTGGGGGTTGGCCTGCATCTCGCGATAGCAGTCCTTGGTGGTGGCAGTGCAAAACTGGATCTCGCCGTCCTGCAGGGCGGCGAAGCTGAAGGGGCGCACATGGGGCTGGGCACCTTCGGGGGTCTCCTCCACCGTGGCGAGGTACCAGGCGGGAACGCTCGTGAGGTAATCGACGATGGTTTCTTTTCCGGTCATGGAAAATCCTTTCCTTTGTTGTCCGCGGGCGGGGCGGCGCAACCATCGTCGCCCCGCCCGCTTCGCTGTTCGCCTTCGGCTCAGGCGCTTCGCTCCTTCATGTATTTAACGGGCGACCTACGGTCGCGTTTTATGGTGTTCAGAGAGGGGCGCCGACGGCCGCGCCGCCCCTCCCGCTGCTCTCACTAAAACGATAGCGGGATGTAGTTCGTAGCTATTACGGCAACCAGCATCAGGGCCAGGGCGCTGATTCCTACGGCGTCGCGCCACGTGAGGCGCAAGGGCGACAGGCGGGTAGTGCCCTCGCCGCCGTGATAGCAGCGGGCCTCCATGGCGGCGCTCAAGGTCTCGGCGTGGCGAAACGCGCTCGTGAAGAGCGGGATGAGCAGCGCCGTGAGCGACCGGATGCCGCCTTTGAAGGGGTTCGAGTCGAAACGGGCGCCGCGGCTTTTCTGGGCACGGTAGATGATTCCCAGCTCGGTCATGAACTGGGGCAGAAAGCGCAGAGCGATGCCGAGAATCATGCCCAGCTCGTGAGCCGGCACGCCAAGGCGTGCGAGGGGCGCGAGAAGGCGCTCGAAGGCCGCGGTAATGTCGAGGGTGGTGGTCGTAAGCGTGAGCAGGCTCATCCCCATGAGCAGAAGCAGCAAGCGGCAGCCGATGAAGGCGGCCGATCTTAGACCCTCCTCGCTGATGCAGATGATGCCGAACTGGAAGTAGACCTCGCCGCCTTGGACGAACAGCACGTTGAGCGCCGCCGTCAGCACCACGAGCACGAGCAAGGGCCCGATGGCGCGCACGGCCTGCAGCAGCGGGATGCGGCTGGCGGCGTAGAAACCCACGACGAACAGGGCCGCCACTCCAAGCGATAGGGGCGTGGTCCCGCAGAAGACCGCCGCCATGAGCACGAAGGCCAAGATGAACTTCACGCGCGGGTCCATGGCGTGCACAAGGGACTCTTCGGGCCAGTACTGCCCGATGATGGCACGGCTAGCCATTGCCGCCACGCCCCTTCATCTGAGCAGCGATATCTGCAGCCAGCGTCTTCTCGTTGTAGAGGGGGCGGTCCAGCTTAAAGCCCGCCTCCCGCAAGGCGCTCGCGAAGGCCTGGGGAGCCGGGGCCCCCAGGCCCACGGACTTGAGCGCCGGGGCATCGGCGAACACCTCGGCCGGCGTGCCCAGACGAAACACGCGGCCTTCGGACAGCACGAGTATGCGGTCGCAGAGCGCCGCCAAATCCTCCATAGAATGGGACACCATGACGATGGTGCGGCCATCGCTGTGCAGCTCGCGAATAAGGCCGAGGAACTCCTCGCGGGAAAGCGGGTCGAGCCCCGCCACCGGCTCGTCGAGCACGAGCACCGCAGGCTCCATGGCGAGCACGCCGGCGAACGCCACGCGACGCTGCTGGCCGCCGGACAAATCGAAGGGGCTGCGCTCGGAAAGCTCGTCGAAGGACAGGCCCACCAGCTCAAGCCCCTCGCGCACGCGGCGGTCCACCTCCTCGGCGTCAAGCCCCATGTTGCGCGGCCCGAAGGCCACATCGTCATAGACGGTGTTGGCGAACAGCTGGTTTTCCGGATACTGGAACACGAGCCCCACGCTGCGACGCACGTCAGACGCCACGCCCTTCTCGGCCAGATCGCGCCCGTCGGCCAGCACGCGTCCGCAGGTGGGATGCACAAGCCCGTTCATATGCTGGATGAGCGTGGACTTGCCCGACCCGGTGTGACCGGCCACGCCAAGGAACTCCCCCGGCTCCACGGCGAAGCTCACCTGGCGCAGCGCCCACACGGCATCGGGCGCGTTGCCCCAGTCGGCTTGGCGATCGGCGCGCCCCTTGCGCTTCTTCTTCGCCTCGCCGCCCTCGTAGGAGTAGCTCACATCTTCGAACGCAAGGCGCATAGCTCCTCCTTCAGGTCGTCATCGGAGATGCAGGTGGCCACGGGCACGCCGGCGGCCTGCAGCTCCAGGGAAAGGCGGCAGGCGAAGGGCACCTCCAGAGAAAGCGCCCGCAGCTCGTCGGCGCGCGTGAGCACCTCGCCCGGCGTGCCGTCCATGCGCACGACGCCGCCGTCGAGCACCACCACACGGTCGGCCACGGCGGCCTCTTCCATGAAATGGGTGATCATCACGATGGTCATGCCGCCGGCGTGCAGCTCGCGCACCACGCGCAGAAGGCCGGCGCGCCCGCGGGGGTCAAGCATGGCCGTGGCCTCGTCCAAGATGAGGATGGCCGGGTCCATGGCCAGCACGCCGGCGATGGCGACGCGCTGCTTCTGCCCGCCGGAAAGCGCGTTGGTCTCGTGCTCCTCGAAGCCCATAAGGCCCACCTCGGCCAGCGCCCGGGTCACCCGCTCGCGCAGCTCGGGGTTGGGAATGCCCAGGTTCTCGGGCCCGAAGGCCACGTCGTTTTCGATGAGGCTCGCCACGAGCTGATCATCGGGGTTCTGGAAGACGAGACCGGCGTTCGAGCGGATGAAGTAGGTTTGCTCGGCGTCGCGGGTGTCGCAGCCGAACACGTCCACCTCGCCCTCGTCGGGCAAAAGCAGCGCGTTGATGTGCTTCGCGAGCGTCGACTTCCCCGACCCATTGCCTCCCAACAGGCAGACGAACTGCCCCTGGGGCACCGCAAGATTCAGATTGCGAAAGACGAAGCTTGCCCCGTCGTAGGTGAAGCCCGCATCGTGAAATTCTACGAACGACTCTTCCATTAACGGCCCTTAACTTGGTCTTTCTTGGGAGTAATAAGGTTCGAGATGGCCTTGTAGACGATAAGCGTCAGCACGGCGTTCAGCAGGCCCTTCAGCAAGTTGAACGGAATGAGAATGGGCACGATCATGGCAATGACAGCATCGAGCGGCACGCCGAGCCAGGCCGGGGTCACCAGCAGGTTGCCGAGCACGGCCATGGCCACGGCAAACACAATGCCGAACAGAAGGCCGACGATGGCACCGCGCAGCGTATGCAGCTTCTTGTACACGAGCGCCGAGGGCAAGATGAAGCCGATGACCACGAGCAGGTTCATGAGCGCGCCGGTGAAGTCAGCGAACAGGATGCCGTGGGCGATGACCGAGATGATGCCGCAGGCCAGGCCGGCCGCCGGGCCGTAGGCGAAGCCGCAGACGGCCGCGGGCATGATGGAGGCGTCGTAGGACAGCCACGCCACGCCGGGCAGAAGCGGGAACTCAACGAAGGACAGCAGCACCGAGATGGCGCACAGAAGCGCGATGGTCACAAGCACGCGGGTTGACCAGCAGTTCGTGTTCGCCAGGGTCTTTTGGGCCGTGGGCGCCTTGGCCGGGCGCACCGTGGAAGATGCGACGGCGGGGTGCTGGGTGGGTTTCTTGGCCATGAGGGACCTTCTTTCTCTTCGCGAGGAGGCTGTTCCGGAGCCGCATTTCCCCTCGCAAAAAGAAAACGAGCCCGCATGAATTCCAATTCACACAGGCCTCATTGATGTCGCGCTTCCCGTTTTGCCGGGCCCTCGCGGGTGCCGCGAAGGTGCGCGAACGTCTGCCTCTTCCATCCGGACTGTAACCGTTGGCCTCGGAGTTCCACCGAGTCAGCCTGCGCTTGAGCGCAGGGTCGCGGGCTTGCGCGGGCTTCTCGCCCCACCGGGCATGCCGCCCGGAACGCTTACCGCCAGTGAGGATTTCCACCTCGCCCTGAAACAGAATTCACAGGCAGCATTGTAGGCATTGACGCGCCCGCGCGCAACCCCTAAGGCTATCGAGCGCTCCTATCGCTTATCGGAGCTCGTGAGGAAAAGAGAAAAAGAGAAAGGGAAAAAGGGAAAGGGAAAGGGAAACGCCTCCCGATAAGCTCGCTTGGAAGAAAGCAGGAAAAGACCCCCTCCCATGCTGCGGGACATATGCTCGCTGGCACGCCATCTCCCAAATTGGGCAAATAACGCCGATTTGGACAGGTTTTCGGCAGATGCAGGAAAAGCACATCGCCCTGACCTGGTATTTTACAATTCACAAAGAGGCGCTGCGTTGGAAAATCTGTCCAAATCGGCATTATTTGTCACTTTTGAAAAGGGGCATTGAACAATTGGCAACTTCACCAAGGCGGGAATCCCGCAACGGCTGATTGTTACCCATAGAAAACTTTTGCGGGCAGGAAAGTAGGCCATTTGGGCGATTACGGCACGGGGGCGCCTCGCCTATCGTAGTTGTCGTGGAGAGGAGACTCGTTTCGCGAAGCAAGCCGTCGCCGAGGGGAACACGGCTGGCGCCAAGCACCGATGCGCACCCCACGCAAGGTTGTTTCGCGAAGCGGATCGTCTTCGTAACGAGAAGAGAATTGGAGACACCATGGTCAACCCGAAGAACCACCCCGCTCGCCCCGTGCTTGGCAGCCTCGCCCGCAAGACCGGCTCGGTCGCCCTGGCAGCGGCCTTGTCGCTCAGCATGATTCCCTCGCTCGCCTTCGCGGAAGGCGACGGCGCAACCGAGGGAAGCGAGTCTGTCGAGCAAATCGCGCAGGGCGGCGATCCGAAGGACGAGAAGGCGGCGGGCGGCGAGCTGGCCGAAACGACCGCGCCGACGACGGACGACACGCGAACAGTCGACAAGAAAACCGAAAGCTCGCAGAGCACCGGGCAGGACGCCACGCAGGGCAGCAAAGCGGACGACAGCGCAAAGCCCGAACCCGAGAAAACCACTGGGGGCAGCGCCAGCGCGAGCCCCAAAACCGAAGAGGCAACGCCTCAGGACACCACCACCGAGACTGGCACGCGCCCCTCTATGCCCGTCGGAAAGCCCTTCTACGCCGAGGGCGCCTTCACGGTAACCGGTCTGCCGCCCCAGGCGCCCGCGGACAAGGTGGCGCAGGCGTTCGAGAAAACGGTGACCGTCACCAACAACGGGAGCGCCGATGCCCCCTACACCGTCAAATTCTCCCTTTCCGAGATGGGCAAGGAGATGGGGGCTCGCATCGAGGGAGCCCAGGAAGTCCCCGGCGAGACCGGCTCGTACCAGATCGACGCGGCCCATTTCGCCGGCTCTCCCATCAGCTTCAAGGTGGCCGCCATGGGGGCAACGGCCGACGTCTCGCTTTCCATCAACCCCGCTACCATGTCCCCCAACCCGCCCACCGCATCGGTGGACAAGTCGGGACTCCAGGGAATGCTGACGGCGGCGAAAAACATGGAGCAAGGGCAGAAGCCCGATAAGGCTTGGAAGGCGCTGCAGGACGCCATCGCGGCCGCCCAGGCCGTAATCGACAACGAGAGCGCGACCGAAGCCGAGGTCGGCCAAGCCGCCGCCTCGCTCGGCGCGGCGCTCAAAGCCTTCAACGCGAGCGAAGACGTAAAGCCCTCGACCCCCGGCACCGAGAATCCGGGCGGTTCCGACACCCAAAAGCCCGGCGCCGCCGAAGAAGGCGCCGTGAAAACTCCCGGCGGGTTTATGCTCGTCAAAGACAAGGCCTACGAAGTGACCGCCAGCACCACAAGCTCCATGATCACGGGGATGAATCTTCTCTCCAAAGAGGCAACGGTGGCCTGGAATGGCACGGCCTATGTAGTGACCATCGGCTTTCAGGGCAACGCCGCATCGGCACTGAAGTCGTTTAGCTACAACGGCAAGACCGCTCAGGCCCTCGGCAACAATCGCTTCAGCTTCGAGACCTCGAACATCACCAAGCCCATGACGCTCGCGTTCTCGCTGGGCTCTCCGGCCCCCGAAATGACCGTCGAGGGCGACGTGGTGCTGGACACCAGCAAACTGCCCACCGCCTCCGGCCAACCGATCGAGTCGGAGAAGCCCAAAGACGACAACAAGAAGGACGAGGGCACGAACAATTCCAACAACTCCAACAAGACGGACAACTCTGCCTCCAACGCCAAGGCGGCCAAGTTCCAAGTGGGGCACACCTATCGCGTGCCGATCAAGTTCACCAAGGAGAACGGCAGCGAAACCTCCATGGCGGCCAAGTACTTCGGCGGCACGGCCATCGTGCGCCCGAAATCCAACGGCACCTTCGATGTCACCTTCGCGGCCACAAGCGACGGTTTGCAGTACATCACCTCGCTGAAGTACAAGGGCAAGAACCTCTCCCGCTCGGGCGACCAGTTCACCGTGAACATCCCGGCCGTCGATCGCGACACCACCGTGCCCATCGAGATGGACATCACCATGCTGAAGTCCATGGGCATCACCGACCCGGTCACCTCCGATCTGCACCTGTACCTGAGCCGCGCCGAGGATTTGGGCACGAACGCCAGCGGCACCAAGGCGTCCTCGAGCCCCGCTCTGGCCCAGACCGGCGACGAGCAGAACGCCACGGGCCTTATCACCCTGGCGGCCCTGGCGGCGGGCGCCGTCGTGGTGGCGGGACGCCGTCGCTTCGAGGACCTCTCCGAGTAACCCTCCGCTTAACCCCGGGCGCGCCTGTTCGGCAGGCGCGCCTTCGCTGTTTCGAAAGGAGCCCTTATGCAGAACATCTCATCCCGCCGCGCTTTCCGCCTCGCGGCTTTTGCTCTGGCCGCTGCGCTGGTGTGCGCCCTGGCCCTGGTCGGCCTTCAACCCTCCCCTGCCTTCGCGGTTGTCTCCTCGGTCAAGACGGCCGAGGTCGCACCGAGCTACCCCAACCCCATCACGGGAGAGATCGAAGATCCCGGCGACCCGAACATGGTGGCCATGGCCGAATCCATGATGGAGGGCGTAACCTTCCCCTACGCCCTAGTTGAGACCGACGTGGACGGCAACGTCTTCGTGTCGCTGCGCTTCAACTTGGCCGACCAGGAAAACGGCGTGACCATGGAGGCTTCCACCGATGGCGCCGAGTACGTGGCCGCACCGGGCGAGATGGTGGCGAGCAACGCCGAGGACAACACCGCCGACTGGCGCTTCCAGGTGCCGGCGGGCACCCAGTACCTGCGCAGCCATCTGGGCGTCATCCCCATCGAGCGCGAGGTCATCTACTTCCTCACGCTGGGCAATTCCATCGACGGCAACTCCGCCGGCTTCACCCAGACCGTGACTCCGGGCGAGGGTGCCGAAGATCCTGAGCCCGCTGCGACCGCCGCCGACGAGGCCGCCGCAAGCGAGGCGCCCGCAGCCGAGGCCGAGCCGGCCACAACCGACGACGCCGCCCCGGCAGCCGGCGAGAGCGCCGAGACGGGCATTGCGGAATACAACGCCGAGGGACGCGATGTGACCGGCGGCGTTGACGAGCAGCCCGGCCTTGAGGGCGGCACCATCGCGCTTGTGATCGCCATCATCGTGGCCGTGGCCGCTGTGGCCGGCATCGTCGTGTTCGTGGCCTATGTGCGCCCCAAGCGCGCCCGCCAGGCCGCTGCGGCAGCCGCTGCCGCCGGGACAACGACGCCGCGCCCGACCGAGGCTCCGGCTGCGCCGGCGAAAGCCGAGAGCGGCGCCGACTCCCCTGACGAGGACGCGAAGGGCGAGGATTCCCGTGCCTAGCGGAACCTTCCACACCCTGCTTGCCGAGGCCGGCCGCCGCGCAACGGCGCTCGGCCTTGCGGCGCTGCTGGCGGTCAGCGGCGCCCTTGTCGGCTGCGTCGACCAGCACCCCGAGCGCACCGGCGACGGTACAAACGCGCCGCGCATCATCGCCGCCTCCCCGGCCATCGCCGATTTGTGCGATCTTTTGCACCTCGATTTGGTGGCCGTCGCCTCCACGGCCAAGGACCTTCCCGAGCGCTATCAAGAACTGCCGCAGGTGGGCACGGCCATCGCGCCGGATTTGGAGGCCATCAAGGCCCTGCGTCCCGACGTGGTCGTCTCCCCCAAGTCGCTGTCCTACGACCTCAAGCCGAAGTACGCCGGCATCGCCGTGGGCGCTTTGTTCCTCGATTTGCGCAGCGTGGACGGCATGTACGACTCGCTCGCCTACCTCGGGCACCGCTTCAACCGCCAGGAAAGCGCCGACGCCCTTATCGCCGGCTACCGCTCGTTCATCGAGCAGTACCAGCGGTCCCACGAGGGGAAGGAGGGCCCGCGCGTGCTCATCCTCATGGGCGTGCCGGGCTCCTACATGGTGGCCACGCCGAACAGCTACGTAGGCAGCCTGGTGGAACAGGCGGGGGGCGTGAACGTCTACGCCGATTCCGAGGACGAGTTCGTGAACGTGAACACCGAGGACATGCAGGCCCGCGACCCCGACATCATCCTGCGGGCGGCCCACGCGCTGCCCGACGAGGTAACGGCCATGTTCGCCGAGGAATTCGCCACCAACGATATCTGGAAGCACTTCCGCGCCGTGCAGGAGGGCCACGTGTACGACCTTCCCCCCGAGCAGTTCGGCATGAGCGCCACCATGGCCTACCCCGAAGCGCTCGAGATCCTGGACGGGATGCTCTACGGCGCGACAACCGACAACGAGGAGGCCTAGCATGGTGAGCACTCCGCGCAAGGTCGCGGCCTTCATCATTACCCTGCTGGCGCTGTTCGCCCTGGCGCTGATCGCCGTGAACACCGGCAGCTTGCAGGTAACCCCCGATCAGCTTTTCCGCGGCTTGTTCGTCGCTTTTGACGAAGACGTCTCGGTCGTCTACGACCTGCGCTTCCCGCGCATCATCGTGGCCATGGTGGGCGGTGCGGCCATGGCCGTATCGGGCGTGCTTCTGCAGGCGGCCATTCGCAACCCGCTGGCCGACCCGGGCATTATCGGCATCAACGCCGGCGCATCGCTTGTAGCGGTGGTGGTAACGGCGTTCTTCCCCGCGCTTCTGTTCTTCACCCCGGCTTTGGCCTTTGCCGGCGGCATGCTGGCGTTTCTCATCGTGTACAGCCTCTCGTGGCGCGGCGGGCTCTCGCCTTTGCGCGTCATTTTGGTGGGCGTGGCCGTGGGCACCATGTTCTCGGGCCTTATTGCGGCGTTCAGCTCCACAGGCGGCGCCATCTCCTCTACGGTGGCGAGCCTGGTGGACGCGAATATCACCATGAAAACCTGGGCCGACGTGCAGACTATCTCGCTTTACACGGCCGTGGGCCTTATTCTGGCGCTTCTGGCCGCACGCCGCTGCGACATGCTGGCCCTCGAGGACAAAACGGCCCGCTCGCTTGGCGTGGAGGTGAACGCGAGCCGCATGGGCGTCTCGGCAGTGGCGGTGCTTCTGGCCTCCATCTCCACGGCCATCATCGGCCCCATCAGCTTTCTCGGGCTTATCGTGCCCCACATCGCCCGCATTCTCGTGGGCACCTCCCACCGCACGCTCATCGCGTACTCCATCGTGCTGGGCGCCCTGTTCCTTCTGGCCGCCGACACCATCGGGCGCACTGTTGCCGCCCCCTACGAGATCAGCGCGGCGGTCATCATGTCCATCGTGGGAGGACCGGTGTTCATTCTGCTTTTGAGGAAGGCGCGTGCGACCTATGGCGAGTAACATCTTCACCATCGACCGAGTAAGCTTTTCCTATGGGGATGCGCCTCTGTTCTCCGACTTCTCGCTGACGCTGCCCGAGGGGAAGGTGACGACGCTCATCGGAGCGAATGGCTCGGGGAAATCGACGCTGTTCGACCTCATGACGAAGAACCTGAAGCCGCGCTCCGGCAGCATCTTTCTGCGCGGCGGCGACGTGGCCGCCCTTCGCCTGCGCGATTTCGCGAAGCTCGTGGCCATTGTGCACCAGCGCAACATCGCCCCGGCCGACCTCTCTGTGGAGAAGCTCGTGAGCTACGGACGGTTCCCCTATCGCACGTTTGGGCACGCGGGCAACGGCGAGGAAGACGAGGCCATGGTGAACTGGGCGCTTTCCGTCTGCGAGCTGGATGGCTGCCGGCACCAGTCGGTCTCGTCGCTTTCCGGCGGCCAGGCCCAGCGCGTGTGGATCGCCCTCGCGCTGGCCCAGGGTTCGAAGGTGCTGCTTCTAGACGAACCGACGACCTACCTGGACGTGCGCTACCAGCTGGACATCCTGCGCCTCGTGCGGCGCCTGAACGAGGAGTTCGCCATGACCGTGATCATGGTGCTGCACGATATCAACCAGGCGCTGCACTACTCTGATGAAGTGGTGGCTCTCGAGGGCGGACGCCTGATAGCCCAGGGAGCTCCCACCGATATCGTCAGCGAGGAGCTGCTTGCCGAGGTTTACGGCATTCCCCTGCGCGTGGTGGAGGTGGACGGCAAGCCCTTCGTGCTGGAGGTATAGCTGCTTTCGAAAGGGCGCCTGCTTCACGCTTGGGAGTAGGCGCTCTTTTGTTTTGCCGGGACAGTGCGTCTGCTAGACAAGCTCGCGGGCAAAGCGCTGGGTGGCGTCAGCGAGGAGTTTCTCACGCGAGACACCGGCGCCAACGCGGGCCCACGGGGCGTCGCGGGTGATGACGGCCAGATCGTCGGCGGTGTAGAGGAAGACGCCGTCGATGGAGGCGACCTTGCGATCGACGAGCGCGCCATCGCGGCTGCCGTCGACGATGAGCATGGGGCGGCCGCGGCGCAGGCGGGCCACGCCCTTCATGAGGCGGCGATCGATGGCGATGCCCGGCACCGCGCTGCCCACAATCGCGATATCGGCGTTGCCCATCACCACCGACAGGCCCTCCGGCGCGGCCGTGCGCGCGCCGAGCAGGCGGGCGCGCTCGTTCTGCTCGTCGGTTCCCAAGAAGACGAAATCGTCCACCCCGGCGCGGGCGAAGGCGTCGCCCAGGGCGTCGGAAAGGCGACTCGAGCCCACCGCGAGCACGCAGCGGCGTTCGAGATGGCCGAAGACGCGACTCGCCAATTCCACTGCCGTCTCAGCCAAGGCTGCAGCGGTAGCTCCCGTACTTTCCGCCGCTAACGTGCCGGCCAAGGTGTTGGCAGCGTTGGCAAGCCGAGAAAGCCCCTCGCCCAAACAACCCGCCGAGCGCGCTTCTGCCACGGCATGGGCAAGAGAAGTCGAGAGCCCATCGGCGAATGATGAGCCCGACGCCCCCGATGCGGAAATCCCCTCTTCCGCGCGCAATCCGCTTTTTGCACCGGCGAATTCATCGAGTTCGCAGAGAGCAGCAAACAGGTGCGAGGCAGCATCGAGCCCTTCCGCGAAGTAAAGCGAACCTCCCACGTCGAGGGAGGCCGACGTTCCGCCGAACAGGCCGACAGCGATATCATAGGCATCGCAGCCCTCTTCAGCTACGGCATACAACTCTATGCGCCCTTCGTCGGCTACGAGCAGTCCTTCGGTCAGGCCGCGTCGCGCCGCCACGTCGGCCAGCAAGGCCCGGCGCGCACTGACGTCGGTCACCAGATGGCTGGCAGGCAGAAAGACCGGGCGTCGGGGGTTTATGCCGGCAACAAAGAGGGCCATGGCCTACCCCGCCGACACCGCGACGAGCAGTACCATAACCACCAGGCCCGCAATGGCAAGTCCGTCACGCACCTTCGCCGAGGCGACCCAGGGCGCGAGGAACGACAGCCCGTTGAACACCGACCAGACAACCGTGGTGACCAGCGAAAGGGCCACGCGCGGCACAAGGTAGGACAAGTTGCCCTGACAGCCCGTACCGGCCATGGCGGCATAGAGCGCCACCAGATGCGTGAAGCCGATGAGCATGGCCGCAACGAGCACGACCAGGCCCACAAGGCCCGCCAAACGCGAGATGCGGCTCAGGGTGTCGAGAGCCGGCGTATCGAGCTCGAGCACCTTGGCGCTGCGGGCCGCCATGAGGCGGCGCTGGTACAAATCGAGCCCGGCCGAGGCGGCGGACGTGGCAAAGCAGGCCAGCGCGATGAACACGAGCACGATGTGAGGCACGAGCAGCGGCCAGTTGTAGTAGGCGAGGTTGTCGGCCGTGGTCGGATCGAGGATGCGCAGCCACTGGGCGATGAGGATGAGCAGTGCCACCACCGGGGCCGCCATAGCCGCAAACGCCACCCCGCGCTTCGTGACGACCAGCCCCACGGCGGTCACCACCGCCAGCACCCAGGACGCGAGCATCACGATGTTGGGGCCCGACAGCAGCGTGCCCGACGTGCTCACCGACTCCATGCCGATAACGGCGGAGTGCAGGGCCACCGCGGCCAAGTAGACGCCCTTGGCCGCCCGGGCCGCCACGCAGTGGTCGCGCCGCAGGCCATAGGCGCCCAAGGCGCTCGCCGCGCCATAGAGCAGAATGCAGATTATTTCGAAAACGAACAGAACCATTGACGCACTTTCTACCCAGCTTACCGCTTTATTCTACGCAAGAGCTACCGCTTCCCCATCGCCCATTCAGCCTATATCCGCTCGCAAAGGACTGAGGGGCCAATCGCCCCTCAGCGAGCAAGGCCGACTCTCTCAGCGACGGCAGAGGAGGCCCGTCTCGAAGCCGTAGGCCACCAAGGCGGCACGGTTAGCGCGGCCGGACTTGGTGGTCATATGCGACAGATGCGCCTTCACCGTCTGCTCCGAGAGCGTGAGGCGGCTCGCAATCTCCTTATTCGAAAGACCGCCGGCAATGTAGTAGAGAATCTGCTGCTCACGCAAGGTGAACGCAGACTCGGGATCGGCGACAAAAAGCATCTGCGTAACCTTTCTCATGGGTCGCGCCGTCGAAAGCTCAAGAAAAGAACGGCGCCCCGAACCCCGAGGCGCCGTCGTCGTGTGGCTTTAGGCGAAGTCGTACAGATCCTTCGCGGCCTCCTGGAAGTCGGCGTAGGCCTCAGCCGCGATGGCCTCGTCGGTCACCAGCTCGAAGGCGGCAGGCTGGCCGTCCTCGTCGAGCTCGGTCACCTCGAGCAGCACCACCTCGCCTGAAGACGTGGCCGGATGATCCTCATCCACCGGGAAGAAGAACCCGTAGGAGCGGTCGCCCTTCAGCACCAGTCCGAGGAACTCTAGATCGACGGTATCGCCCTTCTCATCGGCGAACGTAAGCGTAATGCCCTCCTCCGTCGGCGGGCAGAAATTAGGAGCAGACCCTTCACGAACCATAAACTTCCCTTTCATGCGCACAATGGCAATGGAGGCGCGGGGCAGGGGGCGTGCCTCCGCGCGGAGTTCCGCAGCGAACGAAGCAGAACTTAATGTCCTGTTTCGCCGAGCGAGGACCGTCTGAGCACGGAGGTATGCCCCCTGGCCCGTGCCGGACGGTCCGAATGAGCGACTGAGCAGTACCCCGTGGCCCGACCCGGAAGAGCTACTGCGCCCTTCCGTGGCGATGCTTCTTTTTCTTGTTGCTCACCGGCTTCGGCTTCGGCGCCGCCGCCACCGCCTCAGCGGTAACGTCGCCTCCCTGCTCCGCCACAAAAGCCTCGGCGCGCGCATTGGCCTCAAGGCGCGCCAGCGGCACCTGGGCGATGCCCGTAGAGGCGGAGTGGTCGAACTCGAAGAGGCCGATCTCTTTGCCGTACTTCTTCTGCAGCTTCGCGAACTTCGGCTCGCGGGTCTTCCACATGCAGTAGAGCGGGCAGGCGATGGCGATGGACGAGTAGGAGCCGGCGATAAGGCCGATGGCCATGGCGAAGGCAAAGTCCTTCAACGTCTCGCCGCCGAACAGCAGCATGGCGAACACCGGGATGAACGAGGTGAGCGTGGTGTTGATGGTGCGGATGAACACCTGGTTCATGGAGTGGTTGGCCATGGTCATGAAGGTGCAGCGGATGTCCTCGCCCTTCATGTTGTCGTTGATGCGGTGGAACACGACCACGGTGTCGTAGAGCGAGTAGCCGAGAATCGTGAGCAGAGCGGCAATGGTGTTCGGGTTCACCTCACGGCCCACCAGCGCGTAGATGCCCACCACCAGGATAAGGTCGTGGAACAGCGCGACGATGGCCATAACGCCCATCTTGTACTCGAAGCGGATGGCGATGTAGATGATGATGAGCAGGATGGACACCAGAAACGCGATGAGCGAGCTTTGGATGACGCTCGCGCCCCAGTCGGGTCCGATGGTGGTGACCTCGAAGTCGCTTGAGGTCATGCCGAGGGCGGCGGCCACCTCGTTGGCGTGGGCCGTGGCGTCCTCGGCCGAGGTGGTGGTGGTGCGCACGAGGAAGCCGGGCTCGCCGTTAGTCTCGGTGGTCTGGATGACGGCGTCGGGCTCGCCGGCTTCGTTGAAGGCATCGCGCATCTGCTCGGTGGTGATGTCGCCGGTGCCGTGGAAGGCCACCGACGTGCCGCCCACGAATTCGATGCCGAAGTTCAGGCCGCGCAGGCCCACAACGGCCAGGCAGGCCACCATGGCCACGGCGGCCACGGTGAGGAACACCTTGCGATAGCCGAGGAAGTTGATGTCGTGCTTGATGAAGCGGCCGCGGATCTTGCGCACAGCAGCCACGGCACGGGAGCCCTCGGCGCCCTCGTCCTCAGCGATGACGCGGGTCTCGGCGGCGTTCATCTGGGCCGCGGTCTCGGCCTCAGAGGTGGGCACGCCCTCGGCGGCGGCCAGCTCGGCGTAGCCGCGCGAGGCCTCAATGGAGTCCTTGATGCCCCAGAAGCCGGGGTTCTTCGCGATGACCTTCGGCGCAAGCAGGCGGATGAGCGGCGCCTTGAAGATGAGCATCATGGCAATGTCGCAGATGATGCCGAGCGCCAGTGTCATACCGAAGCCCTTGACGGAAGCCGCGGCAAGGAAGAACAGGCAGAGCGCCGACACCATGGTAACCAGGTCAGCGTCGATCGAGGTGAAGATGGCGTGCTTCACACCGGTGATGGAGGCGGCCTTCACGCTGCGACCCATGCGAATTTCCTCGCGGAAGCGCTCCACGGTGAGGATGGAGGAGTCCGCTGCCATGCCGATAGTTAGCACGATGCCGGCAATGCCCGCCAGCGACAGGCTGAACAGATGGAAGGCGGAAAGAGCCGCCAGGATGCCCAGGTAGAGCACGGCGAACACGGCCATAGCCGCCGCCGTGATAAGGCCCAGGCCCTTATAGAAGAACAGCAGGTACAGCATAACGAGCGCCAGGCCGATGAGCGCCACAACAACGCCGGAAACGAGCGCGTCCTGGCCGAGGGTGGGGCCGACGACCTGAGACTGGGCGTATTCGAAGGACACGGGCAGCGAGCCGGACTCCAGGATGGTCTGGAGGTTTTTGGCCTCGTCCAGCGTATAGCCACCGGTGATGGACACCTCGCCGTTGGGAATCTCGGACTGCACGGCCGGCGCGGACTGCACTTCGCCGTCCAGGATGATGACGATCTGCCCATGGTCGGCCACCAGATCGCGCGAGGCCTCGGCGAAGGCCTTGGCTCCCTGGGAGTTCAGCGTGATGTTCACCGCGTAATCGATGCTGCCCTCGGAAGCGCGCCCGATAGAGACGTTGGTGATATCGGCACCGGTGACGATGGGCGTGTACGTGCCGGGCTTCACCTCGAGGTTCTGGGTGCGGCCCGACGGGAAGGCGTTGCCGAACTCGTCGGTAACGGTGCCCTCGCCAGCATACTGGCCGCTTTCGATGGCGCTCTTCACCTCTTCGTCGGTGAAGGAATCCAGACGAGCAAACTCCAGCGAACCGGTGCGGCCGATGGTGGCGAGCGCCTCTTCGGTATCGGCCAGACCCGGAATCTGCACGAGAATCTGGTCGGCACCCTGCTCCTGCACCGTAGCCTCGGAAGCACCGAGCGCGTTCACGCGGCTCTCGATGATGGCGCGGGACTTCTCCATATCCTCAGGGGTGACCGGCTGGCCGTCGGTGGATTTCGCCGTAAGCACAACGGACAGGCCGCCCTGAATATCGAGGCCCTGGTTGATCTTCTCGTTGGGCGGGGTGAACAGCACCGCCGAGACGACGATAAGCAGGGTGGTAAGGATGAGCAGCCAGACGTTGCGGCGGTCGGCCGTGCGCGCCGGCTTTTTCTTGACGTTGCGTTCCAATGCCATGGGGCTTCAGACTCCTTGCGCAGGTTCTTCGATTTCCAACTTTCCCCTCGGTGCGGGCCTCCCCGATTCCGCCCCGAGTTCAACTTGCCTATTGTGCCACAAAAGACCAAGCGTAACCAGCTTTTTTCCAGCACGTGCACCCATTAGGCAGAAAGCCCCTCCCCTGCCCTCCATTTGTCGAAAGTCGGAAGAAATTCAAAAAATGGCTTGGAAATCACGATTCTTTGACCTTGCAAGGCTCGAAATCGAACTATCGCCTCGCCTCCCAAAGCATTTCCCCAGGTCACGTTTTCTCCGCAGGAGACCGGAGTGCGATTTTGGTCAAAGAATCGTGATTTCCAAGCCACTTTTCATACCCCGAGGCTGTGATGCCGCTTGATAAGGGACAGCGTTTCGGCCGCCGCCTCGCTGCGCTAGCGCAAAGAGCCCCCGACTCACTCTTCGCAAAGGCGAGCTTTTATCGAATTGTGACCATTTCACTACCTGCAGCGTTATCTTTATGAAGGCGAAAAATGTTGCGAAGATGCCGGTGAAACGCTTTACCATGGGCGCTATGCGTCTATTTACTTATGGCATAACATCATTTTCTCATTGGGTTACGACGCCCTTCGCACCCAGCGACGGCGATCGCGTGAATGCCAAATCCATGCTCGACTGCGAGCCGACCGCCGAATCGCTCGCCCATCTCGAGCGCCTCTTCCCCCATCTTCCTCGCCCGTTTCACCTATCCGCCGCGACACAGCAGAGAAAGCCCGTCGAAGGCGCCGTGAAGCATCTCTGCATCAAGCGACCCGCGGGGAAGGCGTTTTGCCGCATCGGCAGCGGAGTCTACGCCGCGAGTCCCGAGCTGTGCTTCGTGCAGTTAGCCACACAGCTTTCGTTTCACGAGCTGATTCGCGCGGGCAACGCCCTGTGCGGTAGCTTCTATCTGAGTCCAGCGAAAGACGGCCGGCTGGAGAAGCGAAAGCCGTTGACGACCAGGCGGCGCATCGAGGCGTTTGTGCGGGCAAACCCAGGACTTACCGGAGCAAAGAAGGCGCGCCGCGCCGTACCGTGGATCGCTGACGGGGCCGCCTCGCCGCCCGAGGCGTTCCTCGCCATGGTGCTGGGGCTTCCGTTTCGCCATGGCGGATTCCAGGTAGCGGGATTCAAAGTGAACCAGCGCATCAAACCGACTCGAAAGGCGCGAGCCATCGCCGGCCGCGAGACGCTGGTGCCCGATCTGCTGCTGGAGAAAGCGCGTCTTGCCATCGAATACGACTCGACAGCCGAGCATGCGGCGGCCTTGCAGCTCACGCGCGACGCGCAAAAGCGGCTAGCCCTGGAGGCCGACCGCTACAAGGTTATTACCGTCACGACCAAGCAACTAGCAAGCCGAGCGGAAATGGAGCGCATCGCAAGACAGATTTACCGCTATACGGGACAACGATTCCGACCTCAAAGCCAATCTTTTGAGGGACAGCAGGCCCTGCTCTTTCGAATGGGCTGGTCGCTCGATGGCTATTGGAAGGCCTCCGCCGAGAAGGTCGATCGAAACGGTGTCGCCGCGCACATGAACTCTTTTGGCGCCTTTGCTGCGGGCATTGATTTAAGCGAACCCCACCGGGTCGAATGTAGTTATGACAGCTGGGGTAGCGCCTGGTAAGATAAATGCTGCGAAACGGCAGGCGATTTTGCCTTGGCGCGCAGAAAGCACAGCGATGCTGGATGCGCAGGGCATAACGGAGGGAAGCCCAGCGATGGCGAAAGACGTAGAAGTAGACAAGGCAACAGCAGCGTCGACGAATGAAACGCGTGGTGGCAGGAACAACTTGCGGCCCGCGGAACACATCGAACACGGCATTCCGCCCGTGTTCGACGAACGCTCCGAAGTGCTGGTACTGGGCACGATGCCCTCTCCCGCGTCACGCGAGGCGGCGTTCTTCTACGGACATCCGCGCAACCGATTCTGGCCGGTGCTCGCCGCCCTGTTCGACGAACCCGTGCCCGAGGACAACGCCGAGCGAACCGATTTGCTTTTGCGCCATCACATCGCATTGTGGGACGTGCTGGCGTCCTGCGATATACGCGGGGCCTCTGATGCGTCCATCTCCAACGAGCAGCCGAACGACCTCATGCGCGTGATAGGCGCAGCACCCATACGACGTGTGTTTTGCACGGGGGCGACGTCGGCGCGCCTCTATCGCAAGCTGTGCGAGGCAACGTGCGGTATGCCCGCCGAGCAGCTTCCCTCCACGAGCCCCGCAAACGCCGCTTGGTCGCTTCCGCGACTCATTGAGGCGTATCGGCCGCTGGCCCAGACGGTCAGGGCCTTCAACCCGCCCGCGCTGAATGTTCCGGACGTAGTGGCACTCGAGCAGGCCATTGCCGCCGCGGGCACGTCGCTCGCGACGCTCATGCGCCGCGCGGGCCGTTTTCTCGCGTACGAGGCGAAGAAGCTGCTCGGCGATGCGTCTGGCCCCGTGGTCATTCTATGCGGAAGCGGCAACAACGGCGGGGACGGCTGGGTGGCGGGTGAATACCTCGATCGCTGGGGCGTGCCGGCGCGCATCGTCTCGCTGCTCGCGCCCGAGGACCTCGTTGCCGAGCCGGCGCGCACCGAGGCGCTTCGTGCGTCGGCGGCGCTGAGCGACCGTAGCTCGGTGGTGATTGCGCCGCGCTTGGAGGAGCTGGAAGCGCTGCTCGCCGAATCGCCGCTGGCCATAGATGCGCTGTTGGGCACAGGCTTTGCGCGTAGCGAGGTGCGCGCACCACTCGACGGGTGGATTCGTGCCTTGAATGCGGCCCGCAGCTGCGAAACGACGGTGGTCGCCGCCGATGTCCCCAGCGGGATGTCCGCCCAGACTGGTGCCGTGGCAGCCGATGCCGTGCACGCTGACCTGACCGTCACCATGATTGTTCCCAAGCCGGGCTTGGTCGCGCCGCAGTCCGCACCCTTCTGCGGGCACGTCAAGGTCGCGCCGCTCGCCTACATTGAGCCGCTGCTCTGAAGGCTTTCGCAAGTGGTCTTTTGAGGGCTTTTACCAGTAGTCCTTTGCGGGCTTTCGCTAGCAATCGACAGCAGCCCGCACCAACTCGATGCCCCAGAGAATCTCGCGCTGACTGCTGAAAAGTGGCTTGAAAATCACGATTCTTTGACCAGTTTCACTTGCCGTGCGCTTTATTTCGAAATGCGACCTGGGGAAATGCGGAAAACGCAACGCAAACGAACCCCCTCAGTGCCTATTCGGGTCAAAGAATCGCACTTTCCAAGCCACTTTTTGGTTTTGGCCCGAAAGCAGCCCTGGAATTGTGGAGCATGGAAACAAGAAGCTGAGCCGGAACGCGTCGGGGGGCGCTCTACGCTACCAACTTGTGGCGAAGCGCTTGCCAGCAGTGAGATGCTTGCCTGCGGCTAGACGCATGCCGGCAAACGCGGAGCAAGGGCGCAAGGGCAGCCGGGGGAAGAGCGAGACGCCGTCGAACGAGAGCGCAAGGGTAACCGGGAGAAGAGAGACGCCGCCGGACGAGGGGTGGCGTCTCGGCAAAATCATCTAGCGCAAGAACATGGCGTCGCCGAAGGAGAGCAGACGGTAGCGCTCGGCGATGGCGTGCTCGTAGGCGGCCAGGATGTTCTCGCGGGAGCTGAAGGCGGACACGAGCATCATGAGCGTCGAGCGCGGCACATGGAAGTTGGTGATGAGCGCATCCACCACGCGGAAGGTGTAGCCCGGCAAGATATAGAGGCTCGTGGCTTCGCGGTCCCGGGCGACAAGGGCGCCGCGGCCGCCGTCGGCCGCCGGGTCCCAGGCGCTTTCCAGACTGCGCACGCTGGTGGTGCCCACGGCGATGACGCGCCCGCCCGCGGCATGAGTCGCTTTCACGGCGTCCACCGTGGCCTGGGGCACCGTGTAGAACTCCGTGTGGATGACGTGCTTTTCCGGGTCGTCCTCGTCCACCACGCGGAAGGTGTCCAGGCCCACTTCCAGTTCCACCGTGGCCCAGCCAACGCCCTGCTCGCGCAAGCGCTCGATGAGCTCCGGGGTGAAGTGCAGACCCGCCGTGGGCGCCGCCGCAGAGCTCTCGCGGCGCGAGTACACCGTTTGGTACAGCTCCTCGTCGCCGGCGTAATCGCGAATGTAGGGGGGCAGCGGCGTGTGGCCCACCGCGTGCAGCGCCTCGTCCAGCGACGGCAGCGGCGTGGAAAGCCGTGCCACGCGCTCGCCGCGCTGGCCATCGCGCGCCCAGTCGATGATCTCGGCGGAAAGCACCACCGCACCGGCGGCATCCGTGAAATCCACCACCGCGCCCGACCCCGGCTTCAAACGCTTCCCCGGCCGCACGAGCACCTCCCAAAACGCCACCCGGTTCGTTCGCGGCTCGGGCCCGCCGCATTCGCGCAGCAAAAACACCTCAGCCGCGCCGCCGGTGCCTCGCTTGGCCCCCAGCAAGCGCGCCGGCATGACCCGCGTTTCATTAGCCACGAGCAAATCGCCGGGCCGCAGGTAGTCTGCGATGTCCCGGAAGATCCGATCCTCCACTTCCCCACTTTCGCGATCCATCACCAGCATCCGGCACTCATCGCGCACGGCAGCCGGCTCTTGGGCAATGAGCTCCTCGGGCAAGTTGTAGTCGAAATCATCCGTTCTCATGGAAAAGTCTCCTTCGCAAGTAAGTGAGCGCTATACTACCATGACCTTCTTAAGACATGCTTCGTCGGCTGCGGAAGGGGTGCGCGCAGACCTCTGATCGCCCCGCGGAGAACGCGACGTTTAAGAATCAGCTTCCACTTCAGCAGCAGCGATTCCGGGATAGTACCAACTCGCGTGCATCATCTTCGCTGATTCCTTTGTCGCGTTCGCAGCGGGAAACGCGATCAGCGGTCTGCGCGCACCCCTTCCGCAGCCGACGCCGACGACTAAGGACTGCAAGATGGCCCTCTTCGATTGCACCTGCGACGCGACCAGCGGGCACGCCCGCGCGCTCACCTACACCACCGCCCACGGCGACTTCCACACCCCCATGTTCATGCCCGTGGGAACCTCCGCCACGGTGAAGGGCGTCACCACGCCCCAACTGCGCGAACTGGGCAGCCAGGTGGTGCTCGCGAACACCTACCACCTCGCCATGCGACCCGGAGCGGAGCTCGTGGCCGAGGCCGGCGGCATCCACCGCTTCATGAACTACGACGGCCCCATGCTCACCGACTCCGGCGGCTTCCAGGTGTTCAGCCTGGCCGACACGGTGAAGCTCTCTGATGACGGCGTCACGTTCAAGTCCATCTACGACGGCAGCAACATCCATTGGACGCCCGAGGAGAACATGCGCATCCAGGAGCTCATCGGCGCCGACATCGCCATGCAGCTGGACCAGTGCGCCCCCTACCCCGCCACCCGCGAGTTCGTGGCGCGGGCCGTGGACTACTCCAGCGCCTGGGCGCGCCGCTGCCTGGCGGCGCACACGCGGCCCGACCAGACGCTCTTCGGCATCGTGCAGGGCGGCATGCATCTGGATCTGCGTTTGGAAAGCGTGCGGCGCCTTCGCGAGATAGAGGGCGAGTCGCTCGCCGCGGGTGGGAGGCGCTTCGGCGGCTTCGGCATCGGCGGCTATTCGGTGGGCGAGGACCACAAGGTGATGTTCGAAACGCTCGGCGAGGTGGCTCGGGCCTGTCCCGAGGATCGGCCGCGCTACCTCATGGGCGTGGGCAATCCGACGACCCTTGTGCGCGCCGTGCGCGAGGGCGTGGACATGTTCGACTGCGTGCTTCCCACCCGCACCGCCCGCATGGGCACGGCGTTTTCCAGCACGGGCCGCATGAACATGCGCAACGCCAAGTACGCTCGCGACTTCACGCCGCTCGACCCCACCTGCGACTGCCCCACCTGCACAAACTACACGCGCGCCTACCTGCGCCATCTGGTAAAGCAAAACGAGATGCTGGGGGCCATCCTGCTTTCGGTGCACAACCTGTACTTCCTGTTAGACCTCATGCGCCGCGCACGCGAGGCCGTGCTGGCCGATGCCTACGAGGAGTTCTACGCCCGGTGGATGGAAAGCGACGCCGCCGCCGATTACTAGAGGCGCTACCGCCCCAGCACGCTAGCGCCTCGTAGGGTCGCCCTCCCAAGCAAGACTGCCCCGCGCGCAGCAAGGGGCGACTGGGGTCACCCCCTACGAGAAGGGAGACGCGCAACAACGACCGGCGTTATTGAACCTGCGTCAGTAGCATAGCGGAAGCCATCCGTGGTGGCGGGTTTTCGAACTTCTGATTACAGCTTGTAAACAAGTGGCTACGAAACGGAAACGGGGCAGCCTTGCTGACCAGCGGTTTTCCACCGTGCCCTTACACTGTGAAGCAGCATAGACATGCGGCCGGGCCCGGGATGAGGAGAGAGGCGCGGACGCTCGCAAGAGAAGAGATCGGGAAAGGACGCACCATGACCGCAGAGTTGGCAGAAAAGCTTCGCCCCTTCGGCATCGACTACGTAGACGCCATGGACCGCTTCGGCGACAACGCCGATTTGTACGAGCGCCTGGCGCTGAAATATCTGGATGACGGGCACCTGGTGGCGCTGCAGGCCGCCATGGAGGCCAAGGACTTCTCCGAGGGCTACAGCCAGGCCCACGCGCTGAAGGGCGTGGCCGGCAACCTCTCGTTCAAGGATCTGTACGAGTGCGCGACCCTCGCCTCCGACGCCCTGTACGCTGGCGAGTACGACGCCGCCGAGAAGCACCTCCCCGAGGTAGAGCGCGCCCACCAGCTGGTAATCGAAGGCCTGGAAGCCTGGCGCGACAACACCCTGTAAGCGCCCGGCATAACCTTCCGCACGCGAAAGCCCCCGGCGATGGTGAAGTCGCCGGGGGCTTTTTCTAGTTGTCCTTGAAGCCCGCCTGGTCTACGCGGCCCGCGTAGTCGCGCGGGGAGCGGGCGTTGGTGGCGGCGCCGAGCTCCTCGTCGCTCGCCTGGGGCTCGGGGACCTCCGCAGACTCATCAGCGGGGTCGAGGCCCGCATCGACCCGCTGCATCATGGTGCGCCACTCATCGTACATAGTGCCGACGTAGCTGATGCCGTTCTGGCCGAACGAGTAGCTCGGGCACGCCGCCGAATACACCGTAAGCCCCGAATCTTTCAGAGCCAGCGCCGCATCGGCCAGCTCGGCCACGGTGTAGTCGGTGGTCACGCAGGAGGCGAGCGAGCCTACCAGCGAGGGCATCTCGGTCGGCGGGGCGGCGAGCACCTCATCGGCGATGGCCTTGATGATGGTGCGCTGGGCGGCGGCGCGGCTAAAATCGCCCGAAGAGACCGCATGGCGCTCGCGGGCGAAGGCGAGGGCCTGCTCCCCGTTGAGCGTCTGCTCGCCAGTGGCAAGCGTGATGCCGCTCGTGTCGGAGGTGAAGCCCTCGGGCACGTTCACCGTAACACCGCCGAGACGGTCCACCAGTTCCACCAGCTGCTCGAAGCGCAGTTCCACGTAATGGGTGATGGGCACGCCGGCAAAGGCCGACAGCGACCGCACGGCGCCAGCCGGGCCGCCGAAGGCCAAGGCGGCGTTGATCTTCTGGGTGCCGTGGCCGTCGATTTCCACCATCATGTCGCGGGGAACCGAGATGAGATGCACGGTGCCCTCCTCGGTATCGATGCGGGCGAGCATGGTGACGTCGGAGCGCGCAATGGTCTCGTGGGGCCGGGCGTCGCAGCCGAGAATGGCCACGTAGTAGGCAGATGACTCCGGTTCGGCAGACTCGGCAGCAGCGCTATCGGCGCTGGCGGCCCGCTTCGGCTTCGGGGGCTGCAGCGCCTCGGCCAGCTCGTCTTGCTGCTCAGCATCCATGCCGCCGGTAAGAGCCAGGTCAATCGTGTGCACATACAGCGCCGCGGCGCACCCGAGGGAAAGCGCGGCCACCACCGCGCCAATCGCTACCGCGAGCGCGATCTTCTTCCGCGTCCACTGCACAGGGACATAGCCCTGCGCCCCTTCTGCAACGCCCTCTTCCACTCCCCCAGCCAGCACCTCTTTCATGGGGACGTCCTACAGCTCGATACGCTCGAACAGGTCGCGGCCGGCGCCGCAGATGGGACACATATAGCCCTCGGGCAGCCCTTCGGGGTAGCCCTCCTCGATGTAGCCGCAAATAGTGCAGCGCCAGGCGATCTTCTTGCCGGCGGCCGGCTCCCCCGCCGCCGTTTCGGTCACGCCCGCAGGCGAGGCCTCGTCGCCCCCGTTGTATGTGGCGGCCTTCGGCGGCGTCTTGCCGCCCTTCACGGCGTGGTAGTAGGCATAGGTGAGCGGGTCGCCCGCATCCAGCACCTCGGCCTCTTCCACAACGCCCACGAACAGGTAGTGGCTGCCCACGTCAACGGTCTCGGTGACGGCCACAGAAAAACGCGCCAGACCGTGCTCGGTCACATAGGGCACCTCGGCACCGTCGGTCTCCGTCGTGCAGGCCTCGAACTTGTCGATATCGGTGGAGGTATGGAAGCCGAACGTGCCGACAAGCTCCATGGGCGCCGTCTGCGCCAGCACCGTGGCGGCAAAGCGCCCCGACTCGCGGATGGCGCCGGTGGTGGCGTTCTCCTTGTTCAGCGACACCGCCAGCGTGGCCGGCTCGCTCGCCACCTGCGTAAGCGTGTTCACCACGCACCCGCAGCGGCTCTCCCCCGCCTTGGCCGTAATGAGGTAAAGCCCCGAAGAAAGCGTCCGAAACGCCTTGCGATCGATCATAGCTGAGTCCTTTCTGAGCGCCCGAGGACATTGGAAACGTTCACGAGCTTGATTATACTTCTCGCATGTGCCCAATCGCCCGAGGAGGCCCATGCGTAACTCAAACATCGAACTTCTGCGCATCGTGAGCATGATGCTTATCGCCATGTTCCACTTCAGCGTGCACGGCAGCTGGCCCGAGGGCGGCCCGCTTGCCTCGGACACGGCCGTGGAGATGCTCAGCTTCGGCGGCAAGCTCGGCGTGAACTGCTTCGTGCTCATCACGGGGTACTTCATGGTGCACAGCTATCTGAAGGTGCAGTCGCTTCTGCGCGTGGTGCTGCAGACGTGGTTCTACTCGTTTGCCATTCTCGCCATCTTCGCCGTGGCGCAGCCCGACCTCATCACGCCCGAGCGCCTGCGCAAGGCCGTGACGCCCATCACCTCGGGCGAGTACTGGTTCATCACCTGCTACCTGGCGCTTATGGTGGTAAGCCCGTTTCTGAACGTGCTGTACCGCCACCTGAGCGACGAAGGCCGTCGACGCCTCATAATCGTGGGGTTCGTGGCGCTCTCGCTCATCCCCACCGTGGCCGCCCGCAACCCCATCGGCAGCGACCTGGTGTGGTTCTTCTACCTGTACCTGCTGGGCGGCTGGCTGCGCGACCGCCCGCTGTGGACGCGCCGCGGCAACGCCCTCGCTTTCGCGGGCGGCGTGCTGTTCGTCTGGGCGTCCATGGCCGTCATCGGCTGGGCGCAGCGCGCGCTGGGGTTCAGCTACATCGGCCCCGACTACTTCATATGGCAGTACATGGTGCCCACCTTCGCCGCATCGCTCGGCCTGTTCGGCCTGTTCGCCTCCTGGGAGCTGCCGCCCATCCGCTGGATCAACACCGCAGCGAAGGGCGCTCTGGGCGTCTACCTCATCCACGACAACCCCATCATGCGCGCCTGGCTCTGGCCCCATCTGGCGTGGGTGTACGCGCTGGGGCCAGCGGGGATTTTGGCTGTTGGAGTGGTGTCGGGAGCGGTCGTGTACGCAATCGGGGCCGCAATCGACCTTGCGAGAATTGCGCTGTTGGAAAAGCCGCTATTCGATTGGATTGGTCATCGCTTCAAAGGCGCATTCGCAGCGGCGAATCGTTGGATGGACCGCCTAGGGAAGACCGACAGCAACTAGGGCTTGCACACTGAGCAGGGGCCGTAACCCTGCGAGATTGCGTTCTTCTGCTGGATTGCAATCTTACTCTGGCTCAGGTAGCGACAGCCATTCGCGTGGTACTTTTCACCCGTGCTGGTGACATAAACCGTACGCGTCGATCCCGTGATGCTCTGCGAAACAGCCCCTGTTGTTTTATACGTGACAGGGTCGAAGTAGTAGCGCTGACCACCGATGGTTTGCCATCCGGTCCGCGCCTTGCCGTTAGCGTCGAAATAGCTCTTGGTCTTGCCATTGCTCCACGTCAGCCAACCCGTGTGCATCTGCGATGCACCGTTGAAGTAGTAGAACGACCCGCCGATCTTCTGGCCCCAACGCAGGCTCTTGCCGTTGGAAGGGTTGAAATAGTAGGTCTTGCCGCCTATCTTCTGGAAGCCCGTGCGGGCGCGCCCGTTGGAGTCGAAGTAGCTCTTGGACTTGTCGGCACTCCACGTGACCCAGCCGGCCTGCATCTGGGAGTTGCCGTTGAAGTAGTACCAGTAGCCGCCGATCTTCTGGGACCAGCGAAGGCTCTTGCCGGTGGACGGGCTGAAGTAGTAAGTCTTGCCGCCGATCTTCTGGAAGCCCGTGCGGGCGCGGCCGTTGGAGTCGAAGTAGCTTTTGGACTTGTCGTTGCTCCAGGTCACCCAACCGGTCTGCATCTGCGAGTTGCCGTTGAAGTAGTACCAGTAGCCGCCGATCTTCTGGGACCAGCGCAGGCTCCTGCCGGTGGACGGGCTGAAGTAGTAGGTCTTCCCGCCTATCATCTGGAAGCCCGTGCGGGCCTTGCCGTCGGCGTTGAAGTAGCTCTTGGACTTGTCGTTGTTCCACGTGACCCAGCCGGTCTGCATCTGGGATGCGCCATTGAAGTAGTACCAGCTGCCGCCGATCTTCTGGCCCCAGCGAAGGCTCCTGCCGTTGGAGGGATTGAAGTAGTAGCGCTTCCCGCCGATGGTCTGCCAGCCCGTGCGGGCGCGGCCGTTGGCGTCGAAGTAGCTCTTCGTGCCGTCGTTGCTCCACGTCACCCAGCCGGTCTGCATCTGGGACGCGCCGTTGAAGTAGTACCAATAGCCGCCAATCTTCTGCAACCACTTCACTGCTCGGCAGTCACTTCCGTAGTAATAAGTCTTGCCATTGACGGTCTTCCAGGTGTTTTTCGGTCCCACCAGAACCGAGTTCGACACAATATCGTACCCAAGGCTTCGCTGGCCAGAATAGCCTCCCCTGCCCGTAATCGTCATCGAGGCTTTGCCGAGGTACACATTGTTTGCGTAGGATACATCGTAATCAACGCCCTTCTTCAGCGTCCGCCCGTTGTGCTTCACTACCACCGCGGGTTGAATCGCCGACCCCGTAAAGGCATAGGACCCACTTACGCCCGATACGGATATAACGCTGCTCGAGAGTGCGACTTTCGAAATCGTCCACTGATAGCTCCTCGAAGTACGGCTACCACTCATGTCCCACACATATCCAGGCGCCAACTCGACCTTTGCGGTATAGGTACCCGCGGCAGCAGCCTGACCCGTTCCCGAAATCACATAGTGCCCGAGCTTTGAAGGAGACACTCCCACCTTCGTCGAACCGTCATAGGAAAACGCGGTTGTCACCGTCGGCTCCTCTTTCGCGATTCGGTGCTCAACGCCGTCACTTGTCGTGTATGAGGCAACGGACACGACATACTCTCCCTTTTGGCAGCTCGCCTCGATCTTCGCAGAAGCGGCACCATCGTTGTACGTCCATACGCGTCGTGAAAGATCGTAGGCAACGAGACCATTGAGAATATCCTTGTACGCACCCGTTGCCCAACCTTGGGTCGGCCTCAGCGTAAAAGCACTAAGCCCCGCGTCCAAATTGCGCCGAATATCATCGGCCAGCGTATCCGACCACCGGGAAACTTCACCTGTCTTGATAAAGTAGTTATTCTCAAGCGAAACGGACTCCG
The DNA here is from genome assembly GCF_035830635.1 of Adlercreutzia shanghongiae. Taxonomy (NCBI): domain Bacteria; kingdom Bacillati; phylum Actinomycetota; class Coriobacteriia; order Eggerthellales; family Eggerthellaceae; genus Adlercreutzia; species Adlercreutzia shanghongiae. Next base: position 92,117 of record NZ_JAYMFI010000017.1, read on the forward strand.
CACCAGCATTGGGCTTATGGTCGGAATGGGCCAACGCCATAATGCTATCGTTTAATCCGAAGTACAGGTGCCGCAAGTCAACCTCGGAGTCGACATATCCCGGGTCGTCCCAAGTAGGATCAACCTGGTACCATTCGCCATCCATCTTCACGGCGTTCCACACGTGGCCGTTGCCGGTCACGCGTTTGTTTTCTATCCCGGCTTTCTTGAGAAGAAGCGCGTATCCGCTGTAGTACGACTCGCACGTTCCCAGCCCGCGCGGCGAGAGTGCGCCCTCGATGCCGCAATAAACAAAAGGGTTATCAATGGTGATATTGGCGCCGTTCATCACCTTGCCGTCGTAGCTGCAGTTGTCTATGACCCAATCATGAAGCCAAAGCGCCTTCTCGAAGTCCGTCTTGCAACCCGCCGCCTCGCATTGCTCAACAACACTTGCGGCAATCTCGTCCACAGAGGGATAGTCGGAATCCGATATCCGAATTTTCGCTTTAACGCGGGTCGTTTTGGCAGGAAGCGTCCCTTTGTCCATCACATGAAACGTCAGTTCATAAAGACCCGAGGCGTAGAAAGTAAAAGCCCGCTGATTTGAAGCGTGATAGCCCAGGATACGCGAGGGGTCTACAACCCAATTCCAACCGCCTTGGGTTTCAACATTGATGGAACTGATGTAGTACTCGTAGGTACCGCTGCCGCCACTACCCTGCATCGCGAACGTCGTGGGCCCCCCGCAGACCGGGTCATCCCACGTGACGGTAATTCCCAAGCCATTGCTGGTGGCGGAGACAGAATTGGACGGCGAAGCTCCTTGCTGATCGGCTGCAGGCGCAGCGAGTTGCTCCCCAGGGTCGACCGCAAAGGCCGAAGCCGGCAGAAACGTCATAATCAGCAGAGCAGATAAGAAGACGCTCCCAATGCGACGGAATGCTTTTTTCATCAGATACTCCTTGGCGCTAGCGTGTCTTGTACGTCAGGGGGTCGAAGTAGTAGTTCTTGCTGCCGATTCTATGCCAGCCGGCATAGGCTTTGCCCGTCTTCGGGTCGAAGTAGCTTCGCTTTTTGTCGTTATTCCACGTCAACCAGCCCGTGTGCATCTGGGACTGGCCGTTGAAGTAGTAGAACGACCCGCCGATCTTCTGGCCGCAGCGCAGGCTCCTGCCGTTCGCCGGGCTGAAGTAGTAGGTCTTGCCTCCTATCTTCTGGAAGCCCGTGCGGGCGCGCCCGCTGGCGTCGAAGTAGCTCTTCGTCTTGTCGTTGTTCCAGGTGACCCATCCCGTCTGCATTTGGGATTGCCCGTTGAAGTAGTACCAGTGGCCGCCGATTTTCTGGCTCCAGCGCAGGCTCCTGCCGGTGGAGGGGTTGAAGTAATAGGTCTTGCCGCCGATCCTCTGGAACCCGGTGCGGGCGCGGCCGCTGGCGTCGAAGTAGCTCTTCGTCTTGTCGTTGTTCCAGGTGACCCATCCCGTCTGCATTTGGGATTGCCCGTTGAAGTAGTACCAGTAGCCGCTGATTTTCTGGCTCCAACGCAGGCTTCTGCCGCTCGCCGGGCTGAAATAGTAGCGCTTCCCGCTTATGGTCTGCCAGCCCGTGCGGGCGCGGCCATTGGAATCGAAGTAGCTCTTGGTGCCATCGTTGTTCCAGGCTATCCACCCCTTCTGCATTACGCCCGAACCGTTGAAGTAGTACCAGTAACCATCGATTCTCTGGGACCATTTCACCGGTTGACCGTTGGCTCCGTAATAATAGGTTTTACCGCCAATCGTTTTCCAAACATTTCGGTCCACCTTGACGATGCTGAAGTTTGCAGTCTTCGAGCCCGAGAAATTCCCCTTGCCCGTAACAGTAATCTTCGCCGTTCCAGCATTGACGTTGTTGCCGTAGCTCACCGTGTAGTCGGTGCCCGAGACCAGTGGCACGCCCTGCCAGGTGACCTTGGGCTGAGGCGTAACGGCTTTTCCCGTGTACTCTTGGGAGCCTATAGCCTGGATTTGCGCGGTGGAGATGTTGGCGGGGTTGACTTTGAACGACCCTTTTGCGGTCCCTTGATAAGCGCCCACTCCCTCGATAGTCACGGTGTAGGTTCCCGCATTTTTCACCGTTGACGGCGAGATTGTGGCTCGATAGTCTCTCCCCTGCACGAGCGTAGCCCCACCAAGCACAACTGATACGGTGGGCGCCAGCGCTTTGCCCGTATAGGTCATCGTAGACGCCGTCACCTTGGCCGCCGCGAGGCTCGCCGGAGGCTCTTCTTCCGGAGCGTCCGGAACGACGGGCTCCGCCCCCGGATTGGAAGCAGGAAGCGCAGCCTTAACGGCAGCCTCGGCGTTCACGAGGCCCCAGCCGGTCTCGGTGTCTTTGCCAACGACGCTCAAATCCGTCGCCGTACTGCATAGAACGTCCTTCACCTCAGCCGAGGAAAGCTCCGGGTTGGCGGCGCGCACCATGGCGGCCACAGCGGCAACCACGGGACACGCCATCGACGTTCCGTCCAAAACGATATAGCCATCCTCAAGCGTGTCCTCGAGCACGCCCGTGCTGTAAATATTCTCGCCCGGGGCGGCGATATCGCACCACCCCCCGTAATTCGAGAACCACGAGCGCATGTACCCATCCGCCGACTCCCAGGTTTTCCAGCTATAGGTGGTCGAGCTGTTGGAAATTGCCCCTCGCTTCGAGAGACTTATAACGCTCAGCGTCGCATCGCAGGCAGCCGGATAGGCCTTCTGCGATGTCCAGTCGTTGCCCGCCGCGCAAATCTGAACAATGCCCTGATCGTCAAGCTCCTTCGTCTTCTCGTTGAGCACATCGATGACCTGGTCGTTGTCGGTATAGAAACCCAAGCTCATGTTGACGATGTCGCAACCTTTCTCGCGCGCCATCATGAGACCATAGAGAATATCGAGCACTGTTGCCGAGGAGTATTCCGTGCCGTCATCGGCCGTTCCGATGTAAGAGAAAATGTCAATGGCCGTTACGGAAGCAATTTTGTTGGCCAGCGAGGTGCTGCCGCCGCTCGCTACGCCGAGAACGCCGCCGTTGCCCGCCTTGGCGGCAACGATGCCTGCCACATGAGTGCCATGGGTGCTGTAGAAGGGCATCTCGTCGGTGCCGTTCAGGTAGCCGTCTCCGCGAAGCTTCCCATACCCCACCTTGCCATTATCCATATCAATCCAGACGTTCTCGCCACTTCGAGAGAGGTCGAGGGTACCGAGAAGGTCGGGGTGCGTGATAGAGGCGCCGGTATCGAGCACTGCCACCCTCACCGGCTCGTCCACCGCAGCCGACGCGGCCAGCGCGCTCCAGGCCGCAGGAGCCTTAACGGCACTCAAGTACCACTGCTTGCTCGCCATTTCGTCACCCGTCGAAAGCGGCGAGGCACCGATCGCTTGCTCCGAGGCAGCCGGCGCCTCAAAGCTCTCTACGAGATAATTGGGGAAGGCGTATTTCACGGAATCCTCCGCCTTGGCCGCCTCGACAGCGGCGTCGACCGTAATCTCCTCCGCGATTTCAACCACGGCTGCATCGCCGCTCTCGAACGTTGCCGGCTCAAGCTCCTGTTCCGGGCCAAGAACCTCGGCGACTTCGTTCTGCTCGGCTAGCGACGCGTCTTCCTCGTATACGACGACAACCTGCCCGGGCACGTAGCCCAGTTCGACAGCATCGGTCGCGCGCTCCTCGGCAGCCAGCTGCGCCTCCTCAGCATCGACTTGCGCCAAGACGGCATCCGCCTCTGCCCCGTCAGCGTCATCATTGAGCGCATCGTCTGCAGTCTCCGTTGCAGTCTCCGTTGCAGTCTCCGTTGCAGTCTCCGTTGCAGCCTCCGTTGCGGCGCTCGACGCATAATCCGCAGCATTCTCGGCGCTCAGCGCAGCAGAGTCGACGTCTATCCCCGAATCGGTAGCTGAACCATCATCTTCAGGCGACCCATCGCTCATGGGCACCGCATCAACCGAAACCGTGCCCAAAGCCGTCGTCCGACTGAATCCTCCCCCCGTAGGGGAAGCCCACACAACAGTAAACGCGAGCAGCGCCGAAAGGGCCGTCGCGAGCACTTTCCGCCAAAGGCGAAAATCGGCGTTCTTCATGGTTCCCTGCTCTCTATTTCGACGCCCTGCGCAAAAAAGCGGGGCGACTTTCACCTCGTCACCCCGCATTTTACTTTATTTACACCTGTTTGAGAATCGTCAACTAGTACAAAGCCGAAGTCGAAAGCATCCTCCAAGCATACAGGAGACCCGAAGCGAAATGCCACGCGACCAGAATCAACCCGACCGAAACCAAAGGTTTCGAAAGAACCTTGTCTTTGAACGATTGCCGCACAAATAGGGGCAGCAGATACACCCATGAGGCAAACACAGCGCAGTACAGTCCCCAATCGAAATTACCGTGGCCCGCACGCGCTCCCTTTTCGGCTAGAAGCAGAATCTCAAGCAGTCCTACTGCAAGCATTACGCCGAGAAACAGCAGGTCTCTTTTCTTCTCCCCTGCATTTTTCCAGCACGCAATCAAGCCGAACAGAGGGAACGCCAAAAGAAGGAGGATGGACACACCCGCATTCGGAGAGTAACTGCTCCAACCAGAAAAGAGAACTAAGCCAACACCGCCACCATTGTTCGAGCCCTCAACCGGCGGAAGAAAAAAGAGCGTGGCAGCTTGCAGCCCCGCGTAGATAACGGCAGGAGCGAAGGCAAGTGCCATCTTGCCCCAAGGTAGATACTTTTTGCCCATTAACCCCTCAATAGCAGCGAACAAGAGCGCAGCGGGCAACATAACCTGAAAGAAGGAAGGCTTAAGCAACAGGCTTATTAGCATGGCAAACGCGAAAAGCGCAAACTCTTTTGTCGGCGCTCCTTCCTCCAAGCACCCAAAAAACCAATAGACAGCCAGCAAGACAACGGGCTTAACAGCCAAATACGTCGGATTATGCCATACCGTCGGAGACCCTTGCCCGATATAAATGTCGCCGTTAAACCAGGGCAAGTACGCCGCAGTAACAAACAGGCAAACAAGCGTAATGATTGCTATGAGGGAAATCTTCGCCTTCCCCCAACGCCCCAGAAAACGACTAACCACATAGAACGCAACAAAAGCAGCGAGGCCGTTGAACAGCGCACAAGCCACCGCAGCCGCCGTCGACATCGACAGGCCAACGCTCATTCCCGCGGCCATCAGGAGGTGAAACCCGAAATAGGGCACTCGCCTCCAAAAGAAGGCTAAACCGTCAGAAAGCAGAACATCGGGCACCAAGCTTGCATGGCTGTACAAATCAGAATGGGCGTTGGCGGCAATATGCGCGTCTATCAAATAAGTGAGCAACGCGTAACTCGCCGACACAACGAGAGCGCAAAGGATAAACCTTGGATTCCTGCGCGATTCGGCCATTGATGAATTTGAGTTCACAACACTCCCCCGCCCATAGCACACGTCAAATCAAATGCCAGTAGCGTAAATAACAATGCCGATGAGAATAAGTCCCAAAGCAACGGCCTTCTTAGCTGTGATTTTCTCCTTGAAGATGACGACGCCAAAAATCGTTACGTACAAATAGCTCGTCGACTCCAGTACCGGGCCAAACGACAAGGGCACAACACGATAAGCCACAATGCACATTAGCGTCGTGAGGACAAACAGGGTATAAGCAAAGATGACAGGGAAGTTCAAGTACTCCGCAATTTTGGATTCATAAGTTTTTAGCGCGGCCTTCTTGAGAAGAACTTGAGATACTGCGCTGACAAAGGTGCCGAGCAGCAAAATACCCGAATAAAGAATCAGCGAGTTATCCATCGATGACAACCCCTTCCGATCCCACGATATCGGACTCACCGGAAGAGCCCGAACCGGAGCTCTTTGAGCCTGCGTCTTTCTCGGGAAGCTCCGAGTCTGCATGGGAGAAAAGGATAACGCCTGCAATGATGAACAACGCACCTATCACCTTGCCCAGCGTAATGGACTCGCTGAAAAAGAGCGCGCCCCACACGATACCCCAAACGATAGTGACCGCCTTGTTGGAAAACGCCGTAGTCAAGGGCATACGTCGCAGAATCTGCTGCCAACCTATGGCATACAGGCCTAGAAGAGCAATAATCCCCGCATAGAGGCCAACGAACTCCCAGCTCAGAAATGAAACACCCGCCGCAAGCTTGCTCAAAATGCCGCTCGTTGAATACACCATGAGCAGGAGGTGCAATGCGAAAAGCGTCCTTATGCGTGAAGTCATCGCAGCACCCAACCTCTAAGCGGGCAAACGTTCAACATCATGCGAGGGCAGATAGGGCTCAACCTCTTCAAGAGAATCGCCGCTGAATACAAAAAACCCGTAGCGCGAACCGCTGTCAACGATTTCGTGGCCATCGAGGCATATCGGAGTTCGGAGCGCAATACGCTCGGGATTCTGGCTCTCTAGCGCACTCAAGGCCTCCATGTCTTCATCGCCGAACACAAATCGAACAGCCGCACAATGACGCAATCGCTCCCCATCGGTCATCAAGGGTGGCTCCTGCCCCAAAGCAACGTCGATAACGGCATCAACGAAGTCGTAGCCCGTCGACAGCTCTACTAAGTGACTGCCAATGCAGTCACCGCCCATGCGGCTTCCAATCTCGATGATTTTAACGTTACCATCGGCATCCACCTTAACTTCCGAGTGGGAAGCACCATAAGTCACACCGAGGCTATCCAAAGCATGCTCGACGACATCCCTAATTGCTCGCTCGCGACGCTCATCAACGCGAGCAGGCTCAAGATGCCCCAGCTCTATAAACACAGGAGCGCCCGTTGTGAATTTCTCGGTGAGCGCAAGGAACTGATGCTTCCCCTCCCAGGAGATATACTCAACGCTATACTCGTCTCCTTCGGCGAATTCTTCCACCAAAGCCGTCTCGCCAAAGCTCTCCCCAAGCGCTCTCTTTATTGCCTCGGGCAACTGGTCGCCTGTACGCACTTTGGTGATGCCGCGACTCCCCGACCGGTCCGAAGGCTTTACGATAACGGGAAACTCGAGGTCAACACCTTCAAGATCCTCAACACTGCGTACTGCAATGCTTTTCGGAGAAGGGTCTCCTTGCGCTTCGAACGTGCGCCGCATGAGCTCCTTGTTGGTACTGCGCTCTACGCAATCCAGGCTATTGGCCGTCAAGCCCAGGCCGTCTGCCACATAAGCGACCGTGATGTTGGCAAGGTCCGAGGCAATAGTCGCAACGCCATCTATCCCAATTTCTCGACAAGCATCGAGAATCTCTTCCTTGTCCACAATGCTAATCGGATGGAAGAAATCAGCATTCTCCTCACCGATGTCACCGCTTTCCCAAGCGAAAACATGAGTCTTCAAGCCGCGAGCTTTTGCAGCTAGAATAAGGGGGTTCTGGAATTCATTGGCGCCGATAATGGCAATCTTGCGCTTCGCCTCTTTCGGAGCTCCGCAACCCATCCCCATCTCCTTTAAGCCTCACGTTTGCGCGAGTCGACGAGCGCATCCCAACGGCCGCTTTCCAACTCTTCGCGGTAATCGCGCATCATGGTCACGTAATCGGTGAACTCGGGCTCGAAGCCAAAATCGCGCTTGGCTTTTTCCATCGAGTACAGGAAAGACGGCGTGTTGTTGGGCTTGTCGGGGCGGTAGGCAATCTGAGCGCCAGAGCCGTCCCCGAACACTTCGATGACGGCGCGCGCCTGGTCTTCCAAATCAAGCCCAACTCCGCTCGTCATGTTGTAAAGGCCAGAAGTATCAGAAGATGCCAGAGCAAGATAGAACGCTCGGGCCACATCCTTCACGTACACAATATCGCGACTGATATGAGGGTCACCCCAAAGCTCAATGGTTCCGCCCGACTGGGCCTTTTCTATGAACGTCTGAATGCCCGACTTGTAGGGCTTCCCGTTAACGAGGATCGTACCGTGGGGTCCCACGCCATAGACGGGCGGGAACCGGAAGCACGCGCACTGCATCCCATGCTGCTGATTGTAATACTCCATGACGTCGTTGGCGGCGTTCTTGCTGATGACATAGACCGCATGGTCTCCAGTGAACTTGAAGTCGCGAGGCTCATCCTCAGTGATGGGATAGCCCTTTCCCCAAGCACCCGACACATCGGAATAGCTGCAAGTTGAAATCACTTTGCGAATACCATGCTTGCGACACCACTCGATAACGTTGATAAGGCCCACCACGTTCACTTCGAAATATTCGGCAGCGTTTTCAGTGTCATCAAGGTCTGCGGTCGCATTAGCCGGAAGCAAGCCGGCAAGCACAATCACGCCTTCCACACCTTCCGTGGGCAGCTTCTCCAAATCGGCCGGATTGGTCATATCGAAGGAAACGAAACGCGCCCCCATATCCTCCATTTTTGCACCCAGCTGAGTATTGCGCCCTGTAGCCACTACTTCGGTACCCTGAGCCAAGAAATACTCCGTTGTGTACATACCGATAAAACCAGTTGCGCCAATGATGATAACCATGAAACTCCCTTTCGAGACATGCGCGCCATGCGCTTGAATAGCTCTATTATAGCTGGCCCTTCAGCGTTCTCGTATTCAAGATATCCTCGGCGCTCACATCGCCGTTGAGAACTTCGGCAACCACATACAGCGGCCTCCCCTTTGCCTCGTTGAAAATGTTGCCCACGTAAAGGCCAACTACACCAACGGAGGCCAGAACAAGGCCGCCCATGAAGAACACAGCCGCGATGGTACTCGTCCATCCGACAAGCACGTCATCAGGATTGATTGCATGGTTGATGAGCACAACGACAATGTAGACAAATGCCACGAACGCGAAGAAAAAACCGAGGTTGACCGAGAACTTCAAGGGCTTCGTCGACTGCGCCGTAATCAGCTCGAAGGCCATAGCCATCTTCTTTTTGAAGCTGTACGACGACTCTCCCTCAAAGCGCTCGTCACCCTCTAAGTCGATGGCGGTTTGCCGGAACCCCAGCCATTTGATGAACATGGTATAGGCGCGATTCTGCTCGCGCATCGAGCAATAGGCCTGGATTACAAGGCGGCGCGAAATACTGAAATTGCACAGCGAGCTGTCGTAGTTTCCGTCGGTAAAATAGTCGTAGACTTTGTAAAACGACCTCGAGAGCAACTTAGTCAAGCCGGAATCTTTTCGGGCTATTCGTCGGGCGAATACAACGTCATAGCCCTCTTTGGCTTTAGCATAAAGCTGCGGGATGCTCTCCGGACGATCCTGAAGATCGCAGTCCATGACGACGACCCAGTCGCCCCTGCAGATATCCAGCCCCGCGGTAATCGCGCGAATCTGGCCGAAGTTCCTCGACAACCGCACACCAACCACACGCTCATCTAAGGCACACAGGCGCTCGATTTCCTCCCAGGAATTCTGGGGGCAGTTGTCGTTCACCAAGACAATCTCGAACGAGACACCCATACCTTCAAACGTCTCGACAAGACGCCGATGCAGCTCCGGAAGCGCGGCTCGACATCCGTAAACGGGGACGACTACAGAAATGTCCACGATGGCCCCTATCTCAATCATTGGGCAGAGGCGGCATACTTCGCCTCGGTTGCCTCTTTTTCGCTTCGCCACCAAGATTCATTGTCGATATACCATTGTATGGTCTGGCGGAGCCCCTCGTCGAAGTTGGTATGTTCGGGAGACCAGCCGAGATCGCGTCTGAGCTTGGACGAATCGATGGCGTAGCGTCGATCATGACCGGGGCGATCCTTGACCCAGTCAAAATCATCCGCACCCCTTCCCATAACCTCAAGGATGCTTCGCAGCACGTCAATATTGCTCCGCTCGCCATCGGCGCCGATGAGATACGTCTCACCGAGAGCGCCGTTTTCGAGGATCGTCCATACGGCAGAAGAGTGGTCGTCGACATGAATCCAGTCGCGAACATTCCGACCATCACCATACAATTTCGGACGCAGCCCCGAAAGGATATTGGTAATCTGCCGGGGAATGAACTTCTCAATATGCTGGCGCGGACCGTAATTGTTCGAGCAATTCGAAAGCGTCACGGGGACGCCGTAGGTGCGATACCACGCACGGACGAGATGGTCCGACGCTGCCTTGGTCGAACTGTAAGGACTCGACGGGCGATAAGGCGATTCTTCGGTAAACCGCTTTGGGTCATCAAGAGCCAAATCGCCATATACCTCATCAGTCGAAATATGATGGAAGCGCGTGCCATGTTTTCTGGCCGCCTCCAAAAGCGTGAACGTTCCCTGCACGTTCGTCCGCAGAAAGGGACTCGGATCGGCAATGGAATTGTCGTTATGGCTCTCTGCCGCAAAGTGAACGCAGGCGTCGGCCTCGGCGAAAAGGCCGTCCACAAGATCCACGTCGCAGATGTCGCCATGGACGAACCGCATGCGCGCCTCGTCGCACCCCAGCAAATTCTCGCGATTCCCGGCATAGGTTAGGGCGTCAAGCACCGTCACCTGAGTATCGGGCTTATTATCCAATACCCAGTGAACAAAATTGGAGCCAATGAACCCAGCTCCCCCCGTCACAATAATGCTCTTCACGCACGCCCTCACTTTTCCGCGACAAAAGCCGCAAAATTGCATCTCAGCTTCCTTGGTCCTCCAGATGAAGCATCTCTGGATGAACCGATTGTAGCATTAAAGCGCTTCGCAGTTTGTCGCCGCAAGCAGTCGCGGTCTCTCGAAGTCACCTATTTCACAAAACAGGGCAAGCGACGGAAGCCCCAATCGTTATACTATACTTTCGTACAATCAGCATATCTCGCAAAAAACGAGACGCCATTAAAGCCGAAAGACAAGGGAAAACCTTTGCGTAGTCTACCGTTTACACCAATTGCTAAAAGAGCTTGCCATTGCCTGAGCCCAAAAGAGCCGAGAAGCCTAAGGGAATCGCTTTTCGTCGCACTCGCACTCACCATCGTCGTGAATGGCATTCTAATCCTCAATGACAGCTATCGAGGCCCCGATGACGACTTCGGCATCGCGACAGTTCTTTCGGGATACTACCCCGGCAGCGGTCTTTGCCTTTTCACCAATCAGCTCCTCAACAATCTCATTACCACTCTGGGTGCCCTTTTGCCACAGGTTAACGCCTTTCTTATCGTAGAAAGATTGAGCACGATTGTTGCCTATTTTGCCGTTAGCTACTACTCCATGAGACACCTACCCATTCCAGTCGTGGCCGGCCTCCAATCTTTTCTCGTGCTGCTGATAATGCCGGAATGCACCGCGGCAGCAAACTTCACGGTAGTAGCCGCCATGTGCTGCTTTTCTGGAGCAGTTTGCGCCTGCGGCGGCCTAGCTCTCCAGCAGCGCAGCTCCATCGTGGTCGGCTCACTCCTCTTTGTGCTTGGCTTCATGTGGCGAGAAAATGTGGCGCTAATGGCGATTCCCTTCTTCGCCCTATGTCTTGCGTCCGCGATGCTTTATACATCCCGTGAGGACAATTCAAGGGATTATCGCCGGAAATCCGCCCGAAGACTCGTCCTCTGCGTCGTAACCCTTGCTCTCTGTCTGCTAGCACCGATTGCCAGCGACAAAATCGTTTCGCAGGACCCCGAATATATCGCTTGGAGCGACTACAGTAATGCTCGCTCGGGCCTCGTTGATTACCCGGTGAAGCCGTACGACGAGATTGCCCAAGACCTCCAGGCTATCGGTGTTTCAGAAGCGGACTATCAGTGCATGACGCGCTGGCTGACTGCAGACCCCGACGTGCTGTCCGCCGAGAAAATGCAGGCGACACTTGAAATTGCGCGCGCGGATCGCAGCATTAGCCTCATTGATGCAGCCCAGGCAGAAATCAGCTCCATTCTGAGCAAGAAGAGGTTTTTCATTTGCCTTTTCGTGCTAGCCGCAATTAGCATACTCGCAGCCTCGAAGAGGCAATTACCTGTGATTCTATTATCTGTCATAGGGGCATTTGGCGCTTGCGTTCTGCTTCGCTACACAGGCCGATGCCCAACCCGGGTAGAGCACGCTGCTTGGCTGCTGAGCGCAGCCCCCATGATCATTGCAGCGCTTGACCACTACGGTAGCGGACGGGACCACAGCTCCAAAACAATCAGGGCGAAAAGCATTGCGGCCCTTTTGCTAAGCACCACGTCTATCATCGTGTGCATCGTGCTTTTCAGCACGCGATGGCTTCCCTCCATGAACGTAGACCGAATCGACCAGTTCGCAAAGAACAGCGCTCTTGCACAGGAAAGCAGCCTTATCCAGCACTTCTCTTCGGATAAGAGCGTCTATATTTGGGACCCCAACTCCTTCATCTACCCGGAAAGGCAACTTAAATACAAGAATCTGCCACCTGAATCATTTTTCGAATCAAATACGTTTGCGGGCGGATGGACGCAAGGTTCCGGCTTCATGCGCAGACACAACGAAGAGATTGGAGTTCCCAACCCCCTCAAAAGTCTCGTAGACCGTCCCAACACATTTTTCGTGGTAAGGAATTTATCCTTGGCCGACGCTCTTCGAGACTATCTGCGGGAGCACTACGGATCGAGCATAAATTTCGAAATTGCAGACAAGGTAAAGCTCAGCGAGGAATCCGACCTCTACGTTTTGCGTTTCACGAAGTAGTCGGTAGCCGTCGTGAGGTTCGCAAGCCCCGACGGCTACCCGCTCAGCTAAACGCTCAGCGCAACATCAAGCTTCAACACCGAAGTAAGAGACAACAGCTGAAACAACCTTCCCTACTTCTTCCTTCGAAAGACCGTAATAGAGCGGAAGGCGCACGAGACGATCGCTTACCTGAGTCGTCCATTCGTCGTCGCCCCTAAACTCCCCGAAGCGTTCTCCAGCTGGTGCGCTATGTAACGGCACGTAGTGAAAACACGCTTGTATCCCTTGCTCTTTGAGGTGTCCGATAAACTTAGAGCGCTCCTCCAAAGAGGGCAGCAGAAGATAGTACATGTGCGCATTGTGAACTCTGTCTTCGGGAATGACGGGAAGTTCGACAAGCCCTCGCTCTTCCAAAGATTTGAAGGCCTCGTTGTAAGCAGCCCACGTAGCCATACGATTATCGTAGATGGCATCGGCAGCCTGCAGCTGCCCCCACAAATAGGCAGCGTTCATATCGCTCGGCAGATAGCTGGATCCCTTGTCGACCCACGTGTACTTATCCACCTGGCCCCTGAGGAAATTCGAGCGATTCGTCCCCTTCTCGCGGATGATATCCGCGCGATCCGCATAAGCGTCATTGTTTACGAGGATGGCACCGCCTTCTCCCATAGAATAGTTCTTCGTTTCATGGAATGAGTAGCATCCGAAATCTCCGATTGTACCGAGGGGCCTCCCCTTGTAGCTGCTCATAACGCCTTGCGCCGCATCTTCGACAACGAGCAGCCCATACCGACTCGCAATATCCATGATTTCGTCCATGTCGCAGGCCACTCCTGCGTAATGCACTGGCACAATTACCCGCGTTCTATCGGAAATCGCAGCCTCAATGGCCTTCGGGTCGATATTCTTAGTATCCGGCAGGATGTCCACGAAGACCAGCCGCGCGCCCATCATTAGAAAGGCGGTTGCCGTGCTCGAGAACGTAAAGCTGGGAAGAATCACTTCGTCGCCAGGCTTCAAATCGCACAGCATAGCCGCCATCTCGAGCGCACTTGTGCCGCTCGTCGTTAGCAGCGCTTTCTCAGCACCAAACGTGCCTTCCAGCCACGCTTGGCACTTTTTAGTATAGGGCCCGTCACCGCAAATCTTTCGATTCGACTCAACTGCATCGCGCACAAACTCGAGCTCAGTGCCAACATAGGGAGGAATATTGAACGAAATCATCGCGACATCTCCTTAATTTTCGCCGCAGGAGAGCTCACGCTTCTTCTCTCTCCGCGAGAACCATAATACTTCGAACAGAACGAGCAGGACACCGCAAATGGCAGAACACATAAGGCCAAGTGCCTTTCCCGGGGTCTCATAGTGGAATTCTAACTGGTGAGCTTGCCCATCAATTTCGACGCCCATAAATCCTACGTTGGCCTTCGAAATTGCAACCGGCGACCCATCGAGAGTTGCAGTCCAGCCAGACGAGTAAGGAACGGACACGAACACATAGCGCATATCATCAACTTCTGAATTCTTTCCACGACCGACAGCCGCGCCAACTGAAATCGACATGGAGTCATCGCCAAAAGCGATGCTTGCCGTATTGAAAGACTGCAGCTCTTTTAAATTGGCTTCGATGTCGCCTACAGGCTGCATAGCCGCATATAAGTCCTCGAACATGTACACACCGGGAGCGCTAAACGTAATCGTGCACTCATCGAGAGCGTTTTGCGAATAACCGAGATTAACCGCCCAGTCGCTTTTGCCCGAAAAACGGGGATTGGCGCTGGTGACAATATCGAACGTGGTCTCCCTGCCACCATAGCCGCCGTTTGACCAAGAGCCTCTTACCCCAACAACGGAAGACGTACGCGGAGCAAACGACATACCGCCCGATGCGTCCGAGACAGACATCTCCGAATTCTCGGCTAAGGTGCGAAGAGCTCGAGGGGAGGCAGAGATGTAACTAAGACCCTCGAAACAAACATAGCTCTCCGCGTCAGACACGCCACCGAAAGCGAACGCGAGCGAGGCATTCGCCTCTTCGACCACTACTCGATTGGGCTGCAGCGAAGCACCATTTGCCGACTTTAGCTCAAGCTCTCCGACCTCCGACGACAAAGCCAGTCTTTCGCCACGAGCGAAATCTTCCTCTATGACCATTGCGCGAGTAAGGAGCTCTTGCCGTTGAACCATATTAAGGGAATCGTACGTTTGCCGAGAAACAGTCTCATCGTACACAAACGCAATAGGCAAAGGCAGCGAGGACTCATAAAGATCGTACATTTTGCCATTATGAGCTTCGCCAATTTCCCCAACATAGTCATAGCTGTAGGGGACCTCCGCAGCAGCCTCTCGAGAAGCGACATAATATCGTCCCGCCAAGATACCGTCGAGAGCAAGACGCTCTTGAGTTCCGTCAAACATCGTGCTCTTGACATCATCAGCCAAGCCAAGCGATTGCCGAAAATCGTCGACCGCCTGGTTGTAAAAACTCGAGTAGAAATCGATGCCCTTGTATCCGTGCATGTAACTTGCGTTACGCCCATAAGAAGTGTCGGGCCTGTCGACACGATAGGACACGTCAAGTTCCTCTATCGCGCTAGATAGATCAAGCTGCATGCGCGTCCCCAGAACATCACCGGCTTTGTTAAACTCCTCCGCATAGGACGCCCCTCGCGACGACAGATAAAGCCCAGCATGAATCGCGACGTTGGCCAGCATTGCCAATACCAGAAAAATGCACAGTGCTTTTCTGCCGAAAACAGCCGACAATATCCGGCTCTTTGCTCCAGTTGCAGCAAATCTCCTTCGCAAGAACGCCCAAAATGCAGTGCATGCAAAAATCACAACGAGCATCGTAGGCGCCGCAATTGCAGCGAAAGATGGGCGCATAAACGCATAGACGTATGCCCAGGCAGCTAGAACCACCACCCCAAATGCCACGTATGCCCATTGCCTCTTTTCCATAGCCAAAAGTTGGGGCAAAAGCAACGCAACAGCATAAGCAGCACAAAAGCCAAATGCCAGCCCCCAACGATCGGTAGCATAGCCGAATCCGTTCATGAGCGACCCAACAGCTGACAGCAACGAGCCAACCACGCATAGAACAACGCCCCATCGCCAAGCGCGCCTCTCATAGCGATTGACACCCGAGCCGCCCGCAAAAAGCACAACTATCGCCAGTACGGAGACGGCTCCAAGCGCAAAGGAAGTTTGCGACGCGTGGTTTCCGAGTAGCATTGAACTATAACCCTGATAAAAATCAAATGATTGGAAGAATGGCACTTCGCGCGACACACCCACTCGGCCCATGGAGGAGAGTGCCATGAACATGGGGATGGATGAAAAAGCAACAAGGAAAAATGACGCCGCAAGGCTTACGATGAATTTACCAACAAGAACGAAGAAGTCCTTAAAGCAGCGTTCCCGGGGATAAACGAAATAGCCAATCACGCAATAGAAGAAAAGCGTGATGCAGGCCATATAGCCAAAATAGACCGAATACACGAACGGACCTGTCATAGACACAACAAGCAGCAAGGGATTCTTTTTCGCAAAAAGCCTGTCCGCGCCCATAAAAACCAAGGGAAGCAGAATAGCGAAGTCGATAAAGTTGGGGTGTCTTAATACACCCCAAAACAGCACGAAGCCGCACGTTACGTACGCGATAGACCCGCAGAGAGCCTGCGACTTCCCCATACCTCGGCTGAACAGATACAGCGAAAACGTCAAAGCTGCCAGGTAAAAACGCACGAAGATAAGTACGGCGTATACCGCCTCGGCGTTCTCCGGAAACGCGAAAACCGACAAGAGATTCAAAGGCTCATTGAAATTCCCTGATCCGGCCACCAGCTGGTCGGCTCCGAGCCCATAGCTGAACGAATAGGCCGGAACCCCCCCCCGCCCAGAAAGCAGGGCGGCTACACCATCGCGCAGCCATTCTCCCTCCATAAGGAGAAACGGGTAGTACAGCAGACGTCCATCGGTGTTCCAGACTAAAGAGCGGCTATTGACGACCAAAACAAGAATTACTGCAAAGAACGCGATTAGGCAGACACCGAAAAGCACCAGCGAATATTGCAGCTTTCCCTGCACCAACTTCAGTGGACGTGCAAACGCAAAATCATCAGCCTCCGAGACACGCTTACCCTGCATAGGGCGCCCTCCACCGTGCAAGTATAGTATCAAGCAACACGCTGAGACCCTATTCGGGCGACACGGTGAATCTGATGCGGTTTTCCGCAACGCTTTTCAGATGCTGACCATAAGGCGTCTTGGAATGCCTCTCGGCAGCTGCCATGAGAACATCGCGGGTAATCCATCCATTGTTGAATGCGATTTCCTCCAAAGCCGCAATCTGCAGACCTTGGTTCTGCTCGATAGCTTTAACGAATTCCGAAGCACGCGCCAAACTCTCGATGGTGCCCGTATCCAACCATGCAGAACCGCGGTGAAGAATTTGGACGTCGAGGCTCCCATCTTCGAGATACATGCGATTTACGTCAGTGATCTCAAGTTCGCCACGGCCGGAGGGCTGGACTCGTTTCGCGAACTCTACGGCCCGACTATCGTAAAAGTAAAGACCGGTAACAGCATAATTGGACTTCGGGTGTT
>NZ_JAYMFI010000018.1:0-13736 GCF_035830635.1 Adlercreutzia shanghongiae
CCCATTGTTGAATGCGATTTCCTCCAAAGCCGCAATCTGCAGACCTTGGTTCTGCTCGATAGCTTCAACGAATTCCGAAGCACGCGCCAAACTCTCGATGGTGCCCGTATCCAACCATGCAGAACCGCGGTGAAGAATTTGGACGTCGAGGCTCCCATCTTCGAGATACATGCGATTTACGTCAGTGATCTCAAGTTCGCCACGGCCGGAGGGCTGGACTCGTTTCGCGAACTCTACGGCCCGACTATCGTAAAAGTAAAGACCGGTAACAGCATAATTGGACTTCGGGTGTTCTGGCTTTTCCTCGATAGTAAGAGCATGTCCATCCTCGTCAAAGGACACAATGCCAAATCGTTCGGGATCGTCAACGTAATACCCGAAAACCGTCGCCCCGTGTTCTTTCGAGGCCGCCTGCTGCAGCGCAGCAGACAAACCGCCTCCATAGAAAATGTTGTCTCCGAGGATAAGCGCGCAACCCTCCCCATCGAGAAACTCCTCACCGATGATGAGAGCCTGGGCAAGACCATCGGGCGACGGCTGTTCGGCATAGGAAATGTTAAGCCCTATTTCGGAACCATCTTTAAGAAGTCGCTGGAAGTTCGGAAGATCCACGGGCGTGGAGATGAGCAAGATATCGCGAATGCCCGCCAACATGAGAATCGAAAGCGGATAGTAAATCATTGGCTTGTCGTAGACGGGAAGAAGCTGCTTCGAGGTCACCTTAGTCAGCGGGTACAGCCTCGTCCCTGATCCGCCTGCGAGAATGATGCCCTTCACGAGCGCCTCCAATCCACGGTTGCATCGAAACATAACGGTAGCATCTAAGTATATACCATGACAAACAAGGACGGCTGGTATCGAGCAAATCGATACCAGCCGTCGGCACATTTGGCCCCAGTCGGCCTCTAGTCTAGCAACTAGTAAATCACTACCTTCGTGCCAGCTTTAATATTCTGATAAATCCATTTCGCCGACGAGTAAGACAACCTGACGCATCCATGGGAGAGACTTTTTCCAAGCTCGCTTTCTGAGGCGAGAATCGTGTGGAAGAAATAGCCTCCCGTTATTTGCGTGCAATATTTCGCACGGCTATCGGTGCTCAGCGAGGTCCGCTTGCCCCCCGTAGTCTTGAATGAGCCAGTGATGGTGGGGGTGCTTGATTTTCCCGTAACACAGGAGAAGTACTTGATGCACTCCCAATAGCCGGAACGCTTTTGGTAGACACCAACCTTATGAGTGCTCCGATTCACCATGATAAGGTATTTGGTGCCACTGGTGTAATTTTGAGCCTTCTGGTTCATATTATATTGGTCTCGAGGAACCGTAACGGGCTTCGTCTTCGTCCGACCATTTGCGTCGAATGCGTACTTAAACCCACCTATCGCTCGCGTCCCCGAGGCCCGAACGCCATCGCTCCCGTAGTAGGACCAGAGCTGCTTGCCGCTCCATTTAAGCCATCCAGTCTGCATTTGAGACTGACCGTTGAAGTAGTACCATTTCGCACCAATCTTCTTTTCCCAGCGGACCGACTTGCCCGTGGCCGGATCGATGTAGTAGGTCTTGCCGCCGGCCTTCTGCCAGCCCGTCAGGCGCTTGCCGTCGGCGCCGTAGTAGCTCTTCAGGCCGTCGGCCCGCCAGGTGAGCAGCCCCGTGTGCATGGACGAGTCGCCGTTGAAGTAGTAGGACTCCCCATCTATTACGCAACTCCAGCGATAGCTTCGCCCAGTTGCAGGGCTGAAGTAGTAGCGCTTCCCCCCGAGATTCTGCCATCCGACAACCGCTGCTCCGTCAGATCCGAAATAGCTCTTAGTGCCGTCGGCCATCCATGTGATCCAACCCTTTTGCATCGCACATTCGCCGTTGAAGTAGTACCAGCGATCTTCGATTTTCTGGCTCCACCGCACAGCATTGCCCTTGGAGTCAAAGTAATAGCGCTTCCCGTCGACAGTCCGCCAATCGGATTTCACAAGAGCGCCATCTTCGCCCACAAATTGAATTTGGCCTCCTGCGGTTTTCAGGCCAGGCTCAACGGGTTCGTCGGGCCGAATCGCCTCAGAGGGGTCTTCAGTCCGATCCTCATCGGCACCAGTCGAAAGACTGGCATTCTCTTCATCTTCTTTAGCGGAAACGGGCAATCCCAGCGCGTCAATATCGTCCAACCCGCGCGCCACATCCCCTCTTCCGTCGGAATCCGGTTCATGCGGCGCTTCATCGGCCCCTTCGCTAACGGATTGCCGACTCGCAGCCATTGCATCTTCCCCTACGCTCTCCTCAGGCACAATCGTGTCGTCAGCAAACGCAATAGACGGCACGAAGAGGAGCATCAGCACAAACGCCAGCATTAGTCGCGCGAAATGAACACTGCGTACCGCGTTCCGTTCCAAGCTTTTCATAATCTGTCCTCCTCTGGTACAAACTATAGATCAGTATAGTCGCGAACAATGCAGACAGCATCGGGAAAATAGCAACTAGTTTATTTCCGTAGCTCAGCAGCTGCCGCTATCCGAACTCACGCCATTGGCGACGGCTTTACTCCGCCACGAAACACGCTGCTCAATGCCATGCTCTTTCACCGAATTTTTACAGGAAGTTGTCCAGAACGTGTGAATGTTGTGAAGCGCCTGATAAAATATGTCATCTCATTTGGGAAATGAATCAAGCAACAAACGACATCCCAGGAGGTTGCACTATGGTCAACCGTTCCATAGCTAAGCGCGCGAAACACGCTAAACCTGCTCTGCGACAAGAGCGCTGGAAGAAACCCGGCTCTTCGGTTCTTGCGGTGGCCCTGGCAGCCAGCCTCGTACCCGTTGCCCCCGCCTTGGGCGACGAGCGCGATACGACCACTTCCATTGCTGACGTCGAAGAAGTCAGCAATCCGAGTGAGTCCTCGACGCCATCGGACAACACGTCCTCGGAGACGCCTGTCGACCCCGAGGAATCGCCCGTACTGCCTGAACCAACCGTCGGCGATGAACTCCCGGATACCACCAACGATTCTTCGGACGACGTCCCGCCATCGTCCGAAGAGAACGATGGCGGGACTGACCAGATGCAGGGCTACATCGAACCAGTCGCGGAACCATCGACAGTTGCCGAGGATCCCGAAAACGGGAAAGAAGAGGAAGAGGAGCTAGCCCAAAGCTGGCGCATTACCGACGGAGTGCCCAATAATGTGCTTCTCGAGCAAAATGAGGCCGTGGGAATCGCTCCTTTTGGCGCCTACTCCGACGTCGAGGATGGCTACAGATCCACTTGGTCGAAAAGCGACGGAGTGGGACAATACAGCTATCGAGTTAATCCTGGCGATTCGTTTCAGAAGATAAAGGTTCCTGGTGCCAAAGAAGTGGGTGTTGACATCTCCTATTACAACAACGAGAGCGGCGGCACCTACAAGGCCATTGATTGGGCGAAGATGAAGGCCGACGGCATCACGTTCGCCATTATTCGAATTGGCGATGGTGGCTCCAACGGCAAGTTTTTCGTAGACCCGTGGTTCAAGCGAAATATTCAGGGAGCACGAGCCAGCGGAATCAAAGTGGGTGCGTACGTGTATTCGCGCGCTCGTTATTTGACGGGTGCCACGTATTCTGTTTCCAATGAGGTTGAGGCTACGCTGGCTCAGCTGAAAGCTGCAGGCATTTCGCCGTCGGATCTCGCGCTTCCTGTCTACCTTGACATGGAAGACGCTTCCCAGAAAAAGCTGAGTGCAGATATGCTCGGCAAGATCGCTACTTCTTACTGCAACGCAATCCGCTCCGAAGGATACAAAGTTGGCATTTATGCGAACCAGGACTGGTTCAATAACGTGCTGACAGCTGATGTGTTCAGTGAGGATTCGATGAAGCGTAACGGCTGGTCGCGATGGGTCGCGCGCTATTCTTGGGGATCGTCGTCCAGCGGGGTAGCCAACACCGACATCTGGCAATTCACTTCCATAGGCACCGTGAGCGGTCAATATCGCAAATACTGTGACGTGAACTTCTCCTTTGTAGCTTTCGATGCAGCGCCCACGGGAACGCCCAACACATGGGAACACGTGAACGGTCACACCTATTATTATGGCTCAGATGGCAAGGCTGTGAAATGGAGCCAGAAGATCGACGGGGCCTGGTACTACTTCGACGGCCTCTCCCGCATGGTCGAGGGCTGGATCACGTGGAACGCCGACGGCACCAAGAGCTACTTCGAGCCCGGGTCCGGGAAGGCGAGGGTCGGCTGGCAGACCATCGGGGGGAAGCGCTACTACTTCAGCCCCGCGACGGGCAGGTCCCTGCGGTGGGGCCAGAAGATCGACGGGGCCTGGTACTACTTCGACGGCCTCTCCCGCATGGTCGAGGGCTGGATCACGTGGAACGCCGACGGCACCAAGAGCTACTTCGAGCCCGGGTCCGGGAAGGCGAGGGTCGGCTGGCAGACCATCGGGGGGAAGCGCTACTACTTCAGCCCCGCGACGGGCAGGTCCCTGCGGTGGAGGCAACATATAGACGGATCTCTCTTCTACTTCAACGGGGCCAGCGTCATGCAGACCGGTTGGATTGTATGGAGCGAAGACGGTCGAAAGAGCTACTTCGAGCCAAGTTCAGGCCGTGCAGCCTCCGGATGGCAGACCATTGCAGGCAAACGATACTACTTTGACAACACTACGGGAAAAGCGTTAGTTGGAACACATATTATCGATGGCGAGAAATATCTATTCGGCAACGACGCAGCTTTAATCAACGGGGACTCGACGATCGAGTACGAGCCCACGGGCGTCTCGCTTAACTCCATGGCAAAGAAAGAGCTAGCCTCGTGTCCGGCCTCACTAGGATACACGCAATCCCAAATTGCAAATTCCATGAATCCCTCCGCTTATGCCGCAAGCTCACGCCAGTTCTACCAATTCGCTCAGCTGAATAAAGGGTACACGGGACTATTCTCCGCCGATCAACTCAATGCATTTATTGCGTCCACGGCCAAAGGTCGCTCAGGAGCATTGACGGGCACGGGACAGCATTTCATCGACGCTGCCCGGCTGTATGGCGTAAATGAAGTCTACCTCCTAGCCCACGCGATTGTTGAAAGCGGTTGGGGCACGTCTACGCTAGCCAAGGGTTATGCTTACGATGGAAAAACCGCAGTGGCAGGCAAAACATGGCCGAAAGGAACCTATTACAACTTCTACGGCATAGGCGCTTATGACTCCAGTCCGCTGTCGGGCGGCCGAACAATGGCGATAAAGCAAGGGTGGGATAGTCGCGAGAAAGCCATCGCCGGCGCCGCAAGATGGATTGCTGACAACTATCTGAACAACTCGCACGGGCAGAACACTCTCTATAAAATGCGCTGGAATTACACGTCTTTTTCGCGCTACGGCAAAATCGAGCATCAATATGCGACAGATTGTCAGTGGGCGGCTACGATTGGCGGTGTTATGTCCGACGTCTATGCCGCAGTTGGCATCGATCAGAAGAAATCCGCCCTTACGTTCCTTGTGCCAACTTATTCGTGAATCTCACAATGAATTGGGAGGGTATTTGACGGCCTCTTTCCAATTCATGCTAGCACGCCGTAAAACCAGAAACAAACAAATGGGTTGTACGAGCCGCATGTCATTGGCGACCAGCTCGTACAACCCGCTCATCTCATTTTACTTTAGACGGGCAGCCTCTCTTGGATGCAATCATTCACGAATACGCTTACGAAAGAGGTCGGCTTTGTGGACTAGAAGGGCGTATCCATGTGAGCTCAACAGAATAAGCACAGGTAAGAAGACATAGAGATACCTGCTGTTGCATTCCCAAAGCGAGAAGAACAGAAAAATACCGATTAGCGAGATGAGCAATGATGAAGCTCGGGTGCAGCGTCCCTTTAGCTGAATTATAGGCTCTAGCGCAATACCAGACAGCAACAATAGCCAGAAGGCCCAAGCGTAGCCGAGAACGATGTCGTGGCGGGTTCCTCCCAAGGCGAACCACTGCTGCAAGCGGCCATTATGAATTACATGTCGGTTGATATAGTCATCCCCGGCAAGACACGGGTTACCCCAGGTTCTTAGGGCTTTCGTATACAACAAATGCTCGGCAGTGCCTAGCACTCCACGGTTTGTGATTCGCTTTGCGATTTCGTCAAAATTGGCTCTTTTCTTGTCTTCCAGTGTTTCAAACGACTTAGTAAAGTCAACGTCATCCTGACTGAATCCACCATAGCCAAGGCCCATCATTACCCAATGCTGAACGGGGAATTCGTATTGGTTTTCCATATTGCTATCGATATCGACATAAGCAGCTTTTGCGACATTGAAAGCCGAACAGAGCACGATGCATATGACGCCAATTGCGGCGATGCGACGGACGACCAGAAACAGCTGCCTTCTGCTTTTTGCGTTTAAAGTCGCAGCGATGGCGATGGCGATGGCAACGATAAGTACCATTACCTTTATTTGCACAATAAGAGCGCAAATGAGGCCGATGAGGATGACGAGAGCCGCCTTCTCTTTAGTGTTTGCGGACAAGCTCAGACGCGAACTCAGGTAAAGGATTAAGGCACATAAGAGAATACCAGGGCTATCGGTGTAGAAGAAAGATGAATATAAGTACAGCGGAAGGCAGCCGAAAGCCAAGAAGATAACTATAATTGCTTTTTTTCCAAGATGCATCTGGGCTGTTAGGTACGTCACGATGACGGCACCGACTGTGCAAGCGCAGGACAAGACAATGGAAACATTCTTGAAAAGAACGATGTCCGCGGTTGGTACGACAAATTTGACCCCCTTGAAAATCAAGGTCAAGCACATAAGCCAAAATTGGTTGTTTGGGTAGCGCGCATAGTAGTCCACCCGATCCAATTCCCCGGTTAGGACGTAGGCACTGGCGCTCTTTATCAGCTGACCCCAGTCCCAAGAGAAATCGACCGCAGTTCTGAACGAGAATAGCAGCAACAAAAACGACATTATGCCGATGAGGACCCAAGCAACGCGGCCGGAGTATCTAGCGAGAAAGAGCTTGATGCGAGTGGGCCGATTCCATGTCGCTCTTCCCAAGAGTGCGATAGCCAGCAGAAACCCAAGTGTTCCAATAAGACGATACGCATCGGAAGCTTTAATGCATTGAGCACATGCGACAACCAAGATCCATAAAGCGCAAAGCAGCCCGATCGCCAAAGATGCAACACGAAACCCTTTGAACAGAGTCATAATACTGGCTCCTTCAAAGCTATTCGTCGAGAGTTGTTTGCTCAACGATAAATCGGGGGCGTCGCTTGGTTTCGAGGAATATCTTTCCGATGTACTCGCCAATAACACCTAGGCAGAACAATTGTATGCCCCCTAGAAGGCATACAATGCTAATAAGGCTCGTCCACCCCGTCACAGTCATTCCCAACACATTCGAAATCAGCGAATAACAGACCCCAATAAAGCTCAATGCGGAAACAATCAAGCCCAGATATGCAATAAGGCGCAGCGGCCTTACCGAAAGACTGGTTATGCCGTCGATTGCCAACGCCAGCATTTTCCCAATTGGGTAGTGGCTCTCACCCGCAATGCGCTCTTGCCTTTTATAGAACACGCAAACGCTCTTGAATCCCACCAAAGGCACCATTCCGCGAAGGTATAAATTGACCTCTTCGAACTCCGCGAGCGCATCGAGGGCACGAGCGCTAATGAGTCGATAGTCAGCGGAATCCGCAACTGCTTCCACTCCCATGGCCTTAAGGAATCGGTAGTAACTCTGAGCCGAGAATCGCTTAGCAAATGAGTCAGTGGAGCGATCGCAGCGAACCCCATATACGATATCGTTGCCATTCACGTAAGCCTGGAGCATCTCGTCGATGGCGTTGACGTCGTCTTGTCCGTCGCAATCTAGAGAAATGCTCACGTCGCATCTTGTCCGTGCAAACATCAGTCCCGCTAGAAGGGCATTTTGGTGTCCACGATTGCGCGACAGGGAGATTCCCTCAATTTCTGGGTGCATTGCGCTTAGTTCCGCGATGACATCCCACGTACCGTCGCTGCTTCCATCGTTAACGAAAATTATTCTACTGTCTTTGGAAATGACCGACTTTTCAGACAGATCCCGTAATTTATCGAGGAACATGCACGATGTTGATGGCAGGACATCTTCCTCGTTGTAGCAGGGAACAACTATAAACAGGCAGGGAATCTGTAACGAGACGGTCATGCCGACACCTTTCAATTTGTGGGCTCGAAATAGGGCTTTTCGGGCGTTTGCTTGACATCATACTACTACGGATTAAGTAGCGCGGTGCCGTAAATGCTGATTGCGGTTGATGGCGCAGTTGCGCCTGGCCTCGTCGACGAACTCAGCTGCACGCGTCCATCCGGGCCTCGAGAAAAAAGAGTGCGCAATAACGGTGAAGGCAAATCATCCGAGTCGCTAGTTCGCAAGACTCTCTACGCAAATAGAGGATGGATACAAACAGGTTCGCCAATCGATGCACAGAGCATTATCGCACCGATTACGGTCTTATCCAGATAGACAACCCCAAGCCCACCATAGACAGGTCGCTGTTCATTGCGAGAGATTCCTACAAGAATTGCACGGAGCGCCTTCTCGCGTCCAATTTCGCGACTACGTACGCGCTCGATCCGCGTCATGATGAACGGACAATAGATGAGTTCCTGGCCGAGCACCCTGACATCAACGATGTTCTTTTCCTTGTGCGCAGCACGAACTGTTTCAGCGAGACAGCACGCAACGCATTGAGCTAGAACTGAAAATAGATAAACGGGTTGTACGAGCTGGACACCACCGACATGCAGCTCAGGACGAACACGGCGAGCAAAGCAACGTCGGCGAGCACGCTGACGGCAGCCACGGCGCGGGCGCGGCAGGCAGGCACGGGGCCCTCGCATACCACCTGGCAGGGAGGCACGGCGGTGTTGCCCCTCTGCGGGGCGGCGACAATCTCGCGCCTAGGATCGCCCTCGGCCCAGGCCTGGATCTTCTTGCGCAGCCACGGAGCCCAGGGCAGCGAACCCACGATGAAGATGGGCACGAGGCTCACGTAGCTCCAGGACTGCAGCTCCCACAGCGTGGAGGTGCCGAGCCACCCGTAGGCCCCGAACATGGCGCAGAACCACTCCCCCACGTTCGACAGCCCCGTCACGGCGAACAGCAGCCACCCGAAGAAGAACAGCACGATGCACCAGATATGGCTCACGAAGCGCGGCAGGCGGTCGAGCAGCTTCATGACGAAGAACTTCTCAAGCAAAATGAGCACGCCCCAGTACAGGCCCCACAGAAGGAAGTTCCACGCGGCGCCGTGCCAGATGCCCGTCAGGCCCCACACGATCATGGTGTTCAGCACGAAGCGCGGCGTGCTCACGCGGTTGCCGCCGAGCGGGATGTACACGTAGTCGCGGAAAAACCCGCCCAAAGACATGTGCCAGCGACGCCAGAACTCCGTGGCCGACTTGGACGTGTAGGGGTAGTTGAAGTTGCGCGGGTACTCGAAGCCCATCATCTTGCCGAGACCGATGGCCATGTCCGAGTAGCCGGAGAAGTCGAAGTAGATCTGGAAGGTGTAGGCGGCCACGCCCGAGAAGCAGCCCACGAAGCCGATCTCGGCCGCCTCGCGGGGCAGCAGAGAATCGGCCAGCACACCGGCGGTGTTGGCGAGCAGCACCTTCTTGCCCAGACCCACGCAGAACAGTCGCAAGCCCTGGGCGAAACCCTCCAACGTCGCCCGACGGTTGTCGATCTCGTGCTCGATGTCGGCGTAGCGCACGATGGGGCCGGCAACCAGCTGCGGGAACATGGCGATGTACATGCCCAGGTACAGCGGGTTCTTCTGCACCTTCACCTCGTCGCGGTAGACATCCACCACATAGGTGATGGCCTGCAGCGTGAAGAACGAGATGCCGATGGGAAGCGCGAGGTTCAGCTCGGCAATGAACTCCTCGCCCAGCGCCCGGTTCACATTCTCGGCGAGGAAGCCCTGGTACTTGTAGAACCCGAGCACAAGCAGGTTCGCTGCCAGCGCCATGACGAGCCAGAAGCGCTTGGGCGCCGTCTTTCCCTCGCCACACTTGCCGATAATGAAGGCGAACAGCCAGTTGAAGCAGATGGAGGCCACCATGAGCCACACGTACACCGGCTCACCCCAGGCGTAGAACAGAAGAGAGAACAGCAACAAAACCACGTTCTTCGCCGGCCGCCACGGCATGGCGAAGTACACCGCCAGAAACAGCGGAAGAAACGCAAACAAGAAAATCGTGCTAGAAAAGACCATTTGCTAACCTCGTGCTCCTTTATTCGACAGCATGACCGACACTAAGAGAGCGCCTCGCGAGTTCTATCGCTCAGGAAATTCGTACTTCTCATAATGAAAACCACATCACTGATTCCCTTATGTTCCTCGAGAAATTCGTCGATCGAACGAGAGTCATGTCGCGGGTCAAGCACATAAGTGGTGGCGAACTCACAGGCGAGGAATCGCTCCATGCAGTTCGTATAGGAATCCCCGACAATAAGAACGTCTTTATCTTCAACGGGGTTAGGATTGTCTATTTGAATTAGCCCAAAGTCGGTATGGAAGTACTCCGCATAACGATTCGCATAGGCATTGCCGCCCCACCTTCCATCATTGTACATTCCACGATGCACCAAGCTTTCAATCGACGCCTCAGCTCCATCGATGGTTACTTTGAAATCAGGGGTTTCGATATCCGCATCGTAAATCCGATCACTACACCCATTCTCCAGCGCTCGGCGAGCTAAAGATCCGTAGAACACAGGGTCACTGTAGGCAATCAACCCCCCCCCCTAGCGCCATCGGGTTGTGGCCCATCGCCTTCGCTATGCGCTGATACGCCTCGAAAGCCCCCTCTATCGTCCAATGGTGATCGGTCTTGTACCATTTCTCCTTGAACTCGTCGTAAGGAAGACCGCCATCAATCCAGGTGTAAAGCGAGTCATCTTTGTCAAATCTTTCACGCAGCATTTGATACGTGAGCGGGTTCGACATCAGTTTGGCCGCCGGCGCCCCGTCAACATTGAGCGAGTCGGGGCCAAAGTAAAGATATGTATCAATGTCTTTATGCCGCAGAGCAAACTCTTCATGGGCCAAGACCATCGCATCAATCTTCGACATAAGTACGGGCGTCGCCGGTTCGGGACGCTCCGCCAGCCGTTGGTCTGGGAGCACATCCAGAAGCGAGGATCCATAAAATGAGGGGATGCAATCCCAGCCGAACAGCATATTCGAAGCCGCTATCGCTTCATGTTGCAATCTAGCATTTGTAAAAAGAGCAATAGCCTTTGCTGGGATATGATTGCCTACTGCACCTTCAAGCGCCTTCTGCAGCTCGCCAGACGCAAAGCCTTCCCACGACATCTCACTTGCAACATCAGCGTCCGCCTCCCCGCCAGAGAGGAACTTCGCATCCTCAGTAGACAGCCACGTTGGATATCCGGCGATTCCGCAAAGCCCAGCGACCGCCAAGCAGCTCGGGCCAACCAGCAATACAACCAACATCAGCGAGAACAGCACGTTCCTGAGCCGCAACTTCTATTCCTTTCCTCGTTTGCCCCGTATTATAGCCGAAGAGAGACCGAGTCTTGTCCATACCCGCACACGACTCGTCCAATGAGTGGTCCGGCCACGCCGAAGTTGATTTCTAAATTCACCCGTACACCACCTTCCTTTCCCAAGGCTCAGCTGGACACGTCCGGCTGAGTTCGGTAACAACCTTCCCAGGAGTGGAAGAAAGCCCCGATGCCCGGGAAGAGAATGCAGAGGGGATACAGGAGGCACAACCGGGCCGAGAGGGCCGCGGTGGATCGGGGGGCTAGGCAAGAACCGGTCAACGCGCGAGATGGCGCGCGACCCGGGGCGCTCCCAGTCCAGCGTGGCCGACGAAGCGAGGTGCAACCGCACCGTGTCTCGGGAACCGGGCAAGGGCAAGCGCGTCGAGTCGGTGCCCGAGGGCGCCTGCGCCAGGCTGCAGCGGTGGCCCCACATGTGCAACGGATGCAACAAGCGGCGTTACCACTGCTCCATGCCGTTCCGCTGCGGGTAATCCGCGGCCCGTGGCCCAGCTGCTGGCCTTGCGGCGAGCTGTCCGCCGCAAGGCGCGGGGTCAACCGCTCCTAGGAGGAGCTTGGAGTCATCGCGGGAAGATGAGGCTGACCTGGCGCGCGAGCTGTCGCCGGCCCATATATCGGCCGAGCGCTACCGCGAATTCAGGGCCACCCTCTACCATCCACCGCTGGATAGAGCGGGGCTACGCAGGCATATCCAACACAAACCTCAGGCGCAAGGTGGGATACAAGCCGAGGAAGAGGGCACTGGCGCGGCCGACGCCGCATAGGCCAGAGCGCTCCCTCGCGGCCTTCTCGGCGATGCCGGAACGGGAGCGCGAGGCGACCTGCGAGATGGACGCGGAGATCGAGCGCGCCTCCGACCGGCAACGCACGCCCACTCTCCACCCGTACTGCTGTCGCACCCGGCTATGCCTGCTTTTGCCCGGGAGGTCGCCGAGCGCGGTGGCGACCGCACTCGACATGCTGGAGGCGGCTTTCGGGAAGAAGGCGTTTCAGCGCATGTTCGGGCTGGTCCTCACCGACAACGGCGCCGAGCCCTCGGACTGGGAGCCCATCGAGAGGTCGTGCCTACCGGGGAAGGCGACCCGCTGCCGTGCGTACTACTGCGACGCGCGCCAGTGTCAGCAGAGGGGCGGCTGCGAGCGCAACCACATGGAGCCCACGAAGCTTTTGCCCAAGCGAATCGGCATATCCTTCGACGACCAGGAGCCAGCGGCCATGGCGGCGGCGATGTCGCAGCTCAACTCCAATCCCAGACCATCGATGGCGCTCATGGCTCCGGCGCAGGCGCTGCTGGCCGCCCACGGCGGAGACGGTGCCGCGCTCATGGACTCGCTCGGCATCGAGGAGACCCTCCCTACGACGAGCTGCTGCTCGACATGGAAGCCGCAAACCACACCTGCCAGGAAAGAGAGGTGACCCGCTGGTCTAGCCCTGAAGACAACCGAATAGGCAGCTCCGCAGGCCCGTCCCGCTGAGTCCTGAAGCGCCCCGCGACGGACCCACGAAGCCGCGCGCCCGAACCCAGCCGGGCGGCGGACACGCGGGCCGCCCCGCCGCCTCTCCCTAGAGAACTGGGGCGCCCCCTTGCGGGGCCGTCTGGTTGGCCGGGAAAACGACTAGGTCTCATCGGGCGTTCAGCCGGCTTTGCAATTCAACCCCGGCCACGCCGACAACTGAGACTCGCAACATTGCGAATGCGTTTCGCGCAACGCTGAAGAGAAGGCCTTATTCCTCTTTGAATCTCAAAATAATGCTGGCGCTAATCGGCTCTCTCGAATGCAACAGCGCATCATTCTCGCCGGCCGCTTTCCCCGAGTTAGTCACCAAGGCATCAACCATTCTCGTTATGTTGTAATAGCAGGGCATACCACCAACGTCGAGAAACCTCTCTCGAACAGCCCGTCGAAGCTCCCCGTCGTCTTCTTGCGTGACTAAGTAACTATTGATTGCTTTTGCCAACGCAAGTTCTTGTGCAGCATTGGGAAAATATGTCTTACGATAACCATCCGGCGCTTTGTTCCCGATTTTCCCTCGCAGCGAATTTTCCAATAGTCGTCTTTGCTGTACTTAGGTAACGTACAATCTCTTGCGCACTTTGACAGCAGCACAGTCTAGATACCAGAAGACATGGCGCCTGCCGTTGGTATGATTGAGTTGTCTAGATTCGATCAACCAGGAGGCAGA
>NZ_JAYMFI010000019.1:0-106015 GCF_035830635.1 Adlercreutzia shanghongiae
GAGTGGGGGATCACCCGATCCCATTCCGAACTCGGCAGTTAAGCCCCACCTCGCCGAAAGTACTGCGGCGCCAGGCCGCGGGAGGACAGGTCGTTCCGCTCGCAGGGGGCGCTTTGTTATGTTCCGAACGCCTGATGGCGTTCGGATTTGGCTGACGCTGCGGTTCCGACAGGCGCCTGCCCTCGCACCTCAAAGCTTTCCCTCGCGTACCTAAGTACGCTCAGCCGCTTTTCGGCACGATTGCAGGTACCTGCCGCAACCTCGCTGACTTCCTTGGGCGAACCCGTGAGATATAAGAATATGTATTATAATTTTTGGCACCGTTGAGGTGTCTCTTTTGTTTTTAGGAGGAGTGCATGATCGAGTTGGGCGATGAGAAGGTGCTCTATGCCTTCGATAAGGAGCTTGAGCCGGCGCTGACGGCGCCTTCGGGGGCCACGGTGCGCATTCGCACGAAGGATTGCTTCGGCAATCAGGTGCAGCGGCCCGAAGACGAGCTTGACGAGATTGATTGGGACCACATCAATCCCGCTACGGGCCCTATCTTTGTCGAAGGCGCGGTGGCTGGCGGTGCTTTGAAGGTGACCGTTGAGGCTATCGAGTTCGACGAGCAGACCGCCTCGTGCACGGGCGAGGGCGAGGGCGTGTGCGGCGATCGCTTCAACGCTTGGAGCACGCATCTGTGCAAGATCGACGGAGACGAGCTTGTGTGGGACGAGACCCTGCGTATTCCCCTGCGCCCCATGATCGGCGTCATCGGGGTGGCTCCCGCCGGCGAAGCGGTCAACTGCGGCACGCCGGGCTCCCACGGCGGCAATATGGACAACACGGCTATCACCACCGGCGCGACGCTGTATTTCCCCGTGTCTGTCGACGGGGCGCTCTTCGGCTGCGGTGATATGCATGCGGCTATGGGCGATGGCGAGATCAGCGTGTCCGGTGCCGAGGTGGCCGGATGGGCCACGGTGACGCTTGAGGCCCTGCCGGAGCTTGCGATCGCCGATCCGCTCATCGAGAACGCTACCCATTTCGGGGTCATTGCCTCGGCAGAGTCCCTGGACGCGGCTGCAGATCGCGCGGTGCATGAGATGGTCGATCTGATCTGCGAGCGTACGGGCAAGCCGGCCGATGAGATGGTCATGCTGCTGTCGCTCGTGGCCGATGTGCAGGTGTGCCAGATGGTGGATCCGGAGAAGACCGTGCGCTTCATGGTGCCGAAGTACGTGTTGGACAGCTTGGGCTTTGCCCTGTAGGGCATCCTGCGCGCTATAGCTCTTCTTGGCCCCGGCTCTGACGAGCCGGGGCCTTTCTGTTCAAAATTATTCGCCAGTAAGAATAATAAGTCTTGTGCTCATATATCGAGAGCGCTATGATAGGCGCGTCCATTATTCATGGGCAAGGATAATAACGACGGAGGAACTATGAAGAATATGACCCGTAGGATGTTTGCCGCCGTGTCGGCAACGATGATGGTGGCGGCCCTCGGCCTGAGCGGCTGCGCGAGCGACGGCGGCGCTCAGGATGCATCTGCCGACGCCAACGAGACCCAGGAGCAGGCTGCTCCCGTGGCAACGACCGAGGAGCCTGCGGGTGAGCCGGTGGAGCTGCAGATTTTCGCTGCCAACTCGCTGACCAAGGCGATGGCCGAAGCACAGGAGCTGTATCACGAGCAGCACCCCGAGGTGACCTTCGCGGATACGCAGTACGAGGGCTCGGGCACGCTGGTGGAGATGCTGGGCGCCGGCCAGTACGCGGATGTTCTCATCACGGCCTCCGCGGGCAAGATGGACGACGCTGCCGAGGCGGGCTATATTGCGGAGGATACCCGCAGGACCATGTTCAACAACGACCTCGTGATCGTCACCGAGGAGGACGGCGATCTGGCGGGGAAGGATATCTCGCTTGAGGACATCGCTGCGGGTGCGTACACGCTCGCCGTTGGCGACGAGAGCGTTCCCGCGGGCAACTACGCCTGCCAGGCCCTGACCACGGTCGGCGGCTATATCGAGCCTGATGGAGCCACGGGCCCGGAGGCGACGGGCAAGGGCGGCACGTTCTCCGAGACGCTGAAGCCCATGGTGACCCTCGGCGGCAAAGTGGGCGATGTCTGCAAGTACGCTGAGACGGGCGAGGTGGATATCGCCATGGTGTACACCTCCGACGTGTACCGCATGGGCGGTGTCGCTATCTGCACAGTGGTGCCGGGCGATACCCACAAGCCGATCACCTACCCGGGCGCGGTGTGCGCCGGCAGCAAGCACACCGAGGCGGCCCAGGCCTTCATCGACTGGTGCATGACCGATGAGGACTGCGCGCAGATTTGGGAAGAATGGGGCTTCGAGCGCGCCTAATGCGGCGAAGCTCGGCCGGCCGTGCTACAAGAAGCGCTAAACTGATGGGCGGATCAATCCGCCCATCAGTCTGAGAGGGGATTCATGGTGAGGCGTCTTTGGGCGATGGTGCTCATGCTGCTGGTGCTTGCGGTGCCGGCTGGTACTGCTTGGGCCGATGGGCCGGCAGCGACCTCCTCGGCGGAAGTCGAGGTGGCGGCCGATGGCGATGCGGCCCGCATGGAGGGCTGCTCGTTCGCCGCCGAGGGCTTCGAATGCTCCCGCACGGGCTCGGCCCGCGAAATCGACGGGCGGTCCTACGGCTACACCTACCGCCTCAGCGACCCAGAGCGCGTGGCCGTGGCCAACACTGCCGACTGTGCGGTTATGTTCATACCCCGGCAAGTTGCCGACCAATTCGGCATCGAAAGCCCCGACGACGGGGCGGTGAGCGATTTGTGGAGCCTTATGGAGGCTCTGGACAGCAACTTCTCCGCCGGGGTTGTGCCTTTGCGGAATCAGGATGAGCGCTATGTCCTCATTGGAACCGTGGGCTCGCAGACGGATACCTCGCTTACGGTGGGCGAGGCGACGTTCACGTTCGCGCGGGAGATAGGCGCGGGGCGCTACTACGTGACCATCGAGGGCCCCGATGCCGCCTACGATGTGAAGGCGGAGCTGCGCCCGGCTCAGATGGACAGCGCGCATCTGGTGCCCGCCGAGGGCCTTGCGCTCGCCCAGGAGGGCACGCCGCTCGAGCAGCTCGGCGAGTTTCTGGCCACGATGGACTATTCCCCGCTGTGGGTGACGCTGCGCACGAGCGGCGTGGCCATCGTGTTCGTGTTCTTCCTGGGGCTTGCGGCGGCCTATTTCACGCTGCGCATCTCGAAGCGCGCCCAGAACATCTTCGATACCGTCTTCACCATTCCCATGGTGCTGCCGCCCACGGTCTGCGGCTTTCTGCTGCTGTCGCTTCTGGGGCGCAACACCGCTTTCGGGCGCTTCTTCCAAGACATCGGCTTTCCTTTGGCCTTCAGCTGGCAGGCCACGGTGATCGCCGCGGTGGTGGTGGCCTTCCCGCTCATGTACCGCAGCGCTCGCGGGGCCTTCGAGAGCCTGGACCCGAACATGCTGGACGCGGCGCGCACCTTGGGGTGGTCCAACGGGCGCATCTTCATGAGGCTCATGCTGCCGCTGGCCTGGTCCTCTATCGCCTCGGGCACGGTGCTCGCCTTCGCCCGCGCCCTGGGCGAGTTCGGCTGCACGCTGTTCCTCGCCGGCAATCAGCTGGGAAGTACCCGCACCATCCCCATTGCCATCTACTTCGAGTGGATGAACGGCAACACCGAGGCCACGTGGTTCTGGACCATCGTGCTCATGGTGTTCAGCTTCCTGGTGATCATGTTCATCAACTTGTGGAGCCGTCACACCACACGCTACCGCCAGCGCAGCGATTACGAGGGGCGC
Source organism: Adlercreutzia shanghongiae (assembly GCF_035830635.1). Taxonomy (NCBI): domain Bacteria; kingdom Bacillati; phylum Actinomycetota; class Coriobacteriia; order Eggerthellales; family Eggerthellaceae; genus Adlercreutzia; species Adlercreutzia shanghongiae. The sequence goes on from NZ_JAYMFI010000019.1 coordinate 3,798, forward strand.
TCGCCGAAGCCCCGGCGCAACGGCACGCGCGGCGGGGGACGACGCGGGCGGGCGGCCGCGGCGGACGATGGGCTGGAGGAGGCCGAGCGTACGGTATCTGACGGCCTGATGGCGGAAGGAGGGGAGCGATGAGCCTGTCGGTGGATATTCGCAAGAGCTATGGGAGCTTCACGCTGGACGTGGCCTTCGAGGCGGAAGACGAGACGCTGGGCTTTCTGGGCGCCTCGGGCTGCGGCAAGAGCCTCACGCTGCGCTGCATCGCGGGCATCGAGACGCCGGATGAGGGCCGCATCGTCGTGAACGACAAGGTGTTCTTCGATTCGGAGGCCGGACTGAACCTCACGCCCCAGCAGCGCAAGACGGCGCTGCTATTCCAGAACTACATGCTGTTCCCGAACCTCACCGTGGCCGAGAACATCGGTGCCGGCATCGGGCGCGAGGTGGCCAAGGAGGAGCGGGCGCGGATTATATCCGAAGAGTTGGAGCGCTTCGGCCTGCGCGGCTTCGGCCAGCGCTACCCGGCTCAGCTCTCGGGCGGCCAGCAGCAGCGTGTGGCGCTCGCCCGTATGCTGGCGGCGCGCCCCGGCATCCTCATGCTGGACGAGCCCTTCAGCGCCCTGGACGCGCACTTGAAAGGAGTGTTGGAGCAGAGTCTCGTGAGCCTGTTCGAGGCCTTTGAGGGCACCATTTTGTACGTGAGCCACGATATCGACGAGTCGCTGCGGTTCTGCGACCGCATCGCCGTGGTGGATGCCGGGCGTATCGCGGAGATGGGCACGGGGGATGAGCTGGTGAACCGTCCCCGGTCGGTGGCGGGGCTGAAGCTGTCGGGCTGCAAGAACGCCGTGCCCGTAGAGCGGGTCGACGGGCGCACCGTGCACGCCCCGCGCTGGGGGGTCGATGTGGCCTGCGCCGCGGCGGTGCCCGCCGATGCGACATGCCTGGGGGTGCGCGCCTTCTACATCGAGCGCGCGGAGGGGCCGGGCGAGAACTGCTACCGGATGCGCGTGGATCGCACGAGCGACTCGCGCTTCGAGCGCACGGCGCTGCTCGCGTTCCTCGATCGCGACCCGGCCGATGCAGCGGTGCCCTTCGACGGGAACGAGATGAGCTATCTGCACCAGCACCTGTTCTGGCGCGTGAGCAAGCGCGATACCGACGTCCCGCTGCCCGAGGTAGGCGATGAGCTGTGGGTTCGCATCCCGCCCGACAAGGTGTACCTTGTTTGCCGCTAGGGCGTTCTACCTCAAAGGCGCGAAGGAAAATCCCAGGTAGACGAGGTCACTCACCCAGGCTGCGTGAGGTTTCACGTGGCCTTTTTCGTAATTTCAGGCAGTCTGCGGGTAGCTGAGAAACGAGCTTATCCCCTATAGTTCCAACCTGTGAGAGCCGTTTCGAGTCTGCTTCATCGCGAAGATGAGCTTGACGGAGAAGCGGTATGGAGGAGAACCGAATAGGTGAGGGGAGGGTCGCATCCGCTGCGATGCGAAGCATGCATGGTTGATGTTCAGGACCGCGGTATTCCGCGCACCGATTCCCAGGCCGACGACGAGAACGTGGAAGTTCCCGCATCCGTCGATGCCTCTATTTCCGTCGAGGACTTGCCCGACGCCTCGGAGTTGACGTTCGAGGAGAAGCTTGCGGCGCTCAATATGACGGTGATGCGCCACCCGCTCAATCGCGAGATTCTCTATAAGGCGCTCGCCTATTGCCGCGAGGAACGCCCCCTGCGTGAGGCCGAGGACTACATCGCCTCGCTTCCCCAGTTCGAGCTCGCCACCCAGAACCAGTACTACCTGCTCATGTCGCTTGCGAAGGCCCACGGTCTTGAGCTCATCGAGCGCGACGAGAGGGGCGAGCGCGTCTTCGATGACCAGAAAGAGGGCCTTTCCGAGGACGAGGTGGACGACCTTATCGCCTCCATCTCCTTCAAGACCACCGAGGTGGGCGACTACTTCGTCGATTACAACAAGCCCCAGGCACGGCTCGCCGACCTGCTTGGCCTGGTTCCCGAGCGTGCCGATACCTATGTCGAGCTGCTTCGGTTCGTCGAGAGCGAGCCGCGCCCCTATGGGCAGATCGAGGCTCTGCTGCGCGGCAAGCCGGCGCTGCAGACCGTGATAGACGGCCGCCTCGAGACCATGCAGCCCTCAGTTTTCGTAGACAAGCTCGAGCGCGCAGGTGCTCTGGTTTGGAAGGATGGTTGGACGTTGACCGAGGAGGGAAGGGAGTTTCTGAGAGATCTGACGTCGAACTGAACCGTACCGTAACGTAAGGAAAGAGGAGAGGAAGACAACATGTCAAAGACCAATTTGACACGCCGCAGCTTCGTCAAGGTGTCCGCGCTCGCGGGCGCGGCGGCGGCCGTGGGCGCCTCGATGGCCGGCTGCATGCAGGAGAGCGCGCCGCAAGAGGACCTCGCCGGCACCGGCGAGGGCGGGCCTTCGAGCACCGAGGGCCTCACGCGCGTGCGCACGAGCTGCCACGGCTGCATCCAGATGTGCCCGGCCATCGCCTACATGAAGGACGGCGTGGTGGTGAAGCTGGAGGGCGACCCCGAGGCGCCCGTGAGCCGCGGCAGCCTGTGCATCAAGGGCCTGAACCAGCTGCACACCATGTACAGCCCCCGCCGCATCCTGCACCCGCTGCGCCGCGCCGGCGAGCGAGGCGAGAACAAGTGGGAGGTCATCTCCTGGGACGAGGCCATCACCGAGGCGGCCACCCATATCAAGGAGGCCATCGACCAGTACGGCAACTACGCGTTCTTCGCGAGCGTCGGCGGCGGCGGATCCTACTCGTTCATGGAGGCCATGACGCTGCCCATGGCCTTCGGCAGCCCGACCGTGTTCGAGCCCGGCTGCGCCCAGTGCTACCTGCCCCGTTGGGCCCTCTCCAAGCTCTTCTACGGCGGCGACGACCAGTCCATTGCGGACAACGCCGTGCAGGAGATCTTCAAGGTCGAGGACAACAAGACCGAGATCGTGGTCATCTGGGGCGCCCAGCCCTCCGTGTCCGAGACCGCCGAGTCGGGCCGCGGCATGGCCGAGCTGCGCGCCGCCGGCGTGAAGACCGTGGTCGTGGACCCGAACTTCTCGCCCGACGCCGTGAAGGCCGACGTGTGGCTGCCCGTGCGCCCCGGCACCGACACGAAGCTTTTGCTGTCGTGGTTCCGCTACATCTTCGAGAACAAGCTCTACGATGAGGAGTTCACGAAGTACTGGACGAACCTGCCCTTCCTTATCGACCCGGACACCAAGCTGCCGGTGAAGGCCCAGGAGCTCTTCCCGGACTTTGTGCAGACGACCCCCGAGAACACCCCGGCCTACGTGTGCTTCGATCTGAAGACGAACGCCGTGGCGCCCTTCGAGTACTCCGCTCCGGCCGATGCCGCCGTGGACCCCGAGATCTTCTGGGCCGGCGAGTTCAACGGCAAGCAGTACAAGACGGCCGGCCAGATCTACAAGGAGGAGGCCGACCCCTGGACGCTGGAGAAGACCGCCGAGGAGTGCTGGCTTCAGGCCGATAAGATTGAAGAGGCCATCAAGCTGTACGTCGAGAACAACGGCGGCATTGCCAACGGTGTGGCCTCGGATATGACCGAGTCGGCCTCCCAGGTGCCGCTCGGCTGCATGGGCCTGGACTCCATCATGGGCCGCATCAACAAGCCCGGCGTGACCATGACCCAGAAGGGCGGCGGCTATTTCGCCGAGATGACCGACTCCGGCGAGACCAAGCTCGTGCGTCCCGTGACCTACAACAACGGCTTCGGCGGCATGTTCTCCGACATGTACGGCGTGGGCGCGGTCATCGGTATGTCCGATGCCGAGAACGAGGCCCGCATCAAGGCCCTCGGCGAGGCCATGCCCGACTCCCAGCGCATCCTGAACAAGCTTCTGCAGGACCGTTTGGGCATGAAGGACCACAAGGGCCTCTACGCCTGGTGCCACTCCCACATCCCCACGGTGCGCAACGCCATCGCCACCGGCGAGCCGTTCAAGCCGCGCGTGTGGTTCGACATGTCCGGCAACAAGCTGGCCATGCTCGGCAACGCCAAGTCATGGTACGACGTGTTCCCCGAAGTGGACTACATCATCGGCCAGTACCCGCACCTCACCTCGTTCCACATCGAGGCGTGCGATCTGGTCTTCCCGCTGCGTGAGTGGCTGGAAGAGCCCATGGTGAACATGACCCAGCTGGACACCCAGTGGCTGCAGAACGAGTGCGTGCACATCGGCGAGACCGTGTCGCATTCCATCCCGGCCGCCCAGGTGGTGGCCAAGTGCCGCGAGATGTGGGGCGGCCACATCCCGAACGGCCTGGAGCTGGGCGACGGCACGGCCTATCTGGGCAGCCCCAACGAGGCGGCCGTCAAGCAGGGCGTGGCCGACACCCTGGGCGCTCCCGACTGGGAGACCCTGCAGGCCAACGTGGACGAGTACGTGCCCTGCATCACGCCCGACTACTGGAACTACAACCAGCACGAGCAGATCTGCGACGACGGCCTGCCCTCGGGCTTTGCCACCGAGTCCCGCAAGGTGGAGACGTACTGCCAGATGCTCATCCGCATGGCGCGCGACGGCTATCCGTACTGCTACCCGGAGCCCCAGGAGGCCTGCGAGGACTACAGCCCCATCTGCGTGCCCATCGAGCCGGTGGAGAGCCCCTACGAGGGCATGCCGGGCTACGACGCGGAGTACCCCTTCGTACTCACCTCCGGCCGTGTGCCCTACTTCCATCACGGCACCATGCGCCACGCGCCGTTCAGCCGCGAGCTGTTCCCCTGCGCCGAGATCCGCATCAACCCGGCGAGTGCCGCGGAGCTGGGCATCGAGCACATGGACTGGGTGAAGGTCACGAGCCGCCGCGGCGAGGTGCACGCCCGCGCCTACCTGACCGAGGGCGTCCATCCCAAGACCGTGTGGATGGAGCGCTTCTGGAACCCCGAGTGCTTCGACGCCTCCCAGGCCAACCCCACCGGCGGTTGGCGCGAGTGCAACGTGAACGTGCTCACCAAGAACGACGCCCCCTTCAACGAGGTGTACGGCTCCTACACCAACCGCGGCTTCACGGTGAAGATCGAGAAGTCCACGCGCCCGGAGAACATCTGGGTGGAGGCCGAGGAGTTCGAGCCCTTCATGCCGACCCAGGAAATGCTCGCTGAAGCTCAGACGAAGGATGTGTTCTAATGAAAAATACGCTTGTCATCGACTTGGACCGCTGCTCGGGCTGCGACTCCTGCGTGGCCGCCTGCAAGCACGAGAACCAGATGAACCTGGGCGTGGTGCGCAACCACGTGTCGGCCATAGGCCCCGTGGGCACCTTCCCCGACATCGAGATGTACTGGCTGCCCATGCAGTGCCAGCAGTGCGAGAACCCCGGCTGCATCGAGGTGTGCCCCACCGGCGCCTCCTACCGCGACGAGGAGACCGGCATCGTGCTCGTGAACGCCGAGGACTGCATCGGCTGCGAGAGCTGCCTGACCGGCTGCCCCTACGGCGTGCGCCAGATGAACCCGAAGACCAACACCATCGAGAAGTGCACGCTGTGCTTCCAGCGCAAGAACGACGAGACGTGGGAGCCGGCCTGCGTGCACAACTGCTGCTGCGGCGCCCGCATCTTCGGTGATCTGGACGACCCGGAGTCCGCGGCGAGCAAGGCCGTGGCCGCCGCCGGCGATGCCGCGCACTATCTGTGGGATCCGGCGAGCTTGGCCCCCACGACGGTCTACATTCTCTCTGAGAAGACCGCCAAGTGGCAGGAGGAGCCCGTCGAGGTCACCCGCTACGAGAAGTAAGTAGCTTCGCACTACCCGCGAGGGGCGCTGCTTGCCAGCCAGCCGACGGCGCCCCTTCTTTCACGCACGTCTTCCGGCCGCCCCTCCCTCCCTACCCGGCGGCCGGAAGATGCGCAGGGCGCGTCCTGCAGATGCAGGGCAACCGAGGCCGCTTTGCCGCGCGCAGCGACAAGGATGCCTCGGTTGCTCTACAATGCGAGGAGAGAACAAGAGGAGAGGGGAGTCTATGGACGACGCTTTGGGACATGCCGAAGGCGGGAAGCCAGTCGGGGCCAACGAGGTCACCGAGGAGATGATCGCGGCCTGTGAGGGCCGTGCCGCCTTCTACGACATGCTGGCCGCCATCTACTTCCGGCCGCTTACGGCCGAGCAGATCGAGAACATCGCCGAGATGGACTGGTCCGAGTACGCCGATTTGAACGAGCTGTTCGCCGACGGCCTGAACGATATGGCCCGTTACCTGCGCAAGCGCAACTCCGGCACCCGCCAGGAGCTGGCCGTGGACTTCACGAGCGCGTTTGCCGGCACCTCGTCGTGGAAGGGCCGCTACGCGGTGCCCTACGAGAGCGTGCATACGAGCGAGGAAGGGCTCATGTTCCAGGACGCCTACCACGAGGTGTTCCAGCTGTACAAGGCCAACCACGTGGCCAAGGCCGAGGGCTACGACTTCCCCCACGACCACCTGTCGTTCATGTGCGAGTTCCTCGTGGTGCTCTCCGGCCGCATTGCCGAGGCCCTGCGCGCCGGCGACGACGCCGAGGCCCTGCGCCAGGTGAACGTGTCCCGCGCGTTTCTGGCCGACCATATCCTGTCGTGGTTCGACACGTTCCAGGATTTGGCTCTGCTGCTTCTTCAGACGCGCTTCTACCGCGGCATCCTGAAGGTGTCCAAGGCGTTCTTCCTGGAGGACGCCGAGCTTCTGCAATCCATCGCCGTCGAGCTCGAGGAACGCCTCGAGGCCGGGGAATAGGGGTACGTCATGGATTTCGCCATCATCCTCCTGGTCACCATCGCCGCCTGCTTCGCCCTGCGCAATCCCGTCAAGGCGTGCCCGACGGCCTTCTACGCCGTCGCCATCGCCGTGGACGTGCTGTTCGTGTTCGGCTCCACCGTGGGCCTGCCCCGCGCCGTTTGGAGCCCGCTCTTTGTGCTCATCCAGAAGTGCGAGCTGTCGCTGGCGATGTTCGTCGTGGTCATGTTCATCGGCTGCCTTGCCAAGGAGTCGCGCGCCTGCAAGTGGCTCAAGCCCATCCGCAGCGAGCTGTCCATTATCGCGTGGTTCCTCTCGCTGGGCCATATGGCGGTGTATCTGGAGAGCTACCTGCCCCGCATCTTCGGGGGCGGAGCCATCTCCGGTAACGTGATGGGGGCCTTCGCGCTGGCCATCGTGCTGCTCGTGCTGCTCATCGTGCTGGGCGTGACCTCCTTCGCCTTTGTGAAGAAGACCATGCGCACCGAGACGTGGAAGAAGGTGCAGAAGCTGGCCTATCCGTTCTTCGGCCTGGTGTACGTGCACCTGCTGCTGATGCTGCTTCCCTCGGCGCTGCACGGCGGCCTGGCTGCTCAGGCGTCGGTGGCCGTGTACTCCGTGGTGTTCGTCGGCTACGGGCTCTGCCGCACGGGCCGTGCCCTGCTCGATCGGCAGGACGCCGGCGCTCCGGCCAGGGCGAGCGCGCCGTCGTTTTCCGAAGAGCCGGATTTGGTGTCCTAGAAAAAGAAGCTGAGATGCAAAGCGCGCCTTGGAAAAGGCGCTCTTTGCGCTAAGGGGATGACATGGCCGCGACCAATACCTTTCTGGCTAAGCTCGTAAGGGCCTGGCCGGCGCTGCCCTACATGGCCCTAGGGGCGCTGCTCGCCTCGGTCTATATCGCCAGCTCCGGCACGGCTTGGCTGTCGGACACCGAGATGAACGGCGGGAATCTCTCCACGCTCATCATCGCGTCGAGCCTGGCCTTCGGCGCGGTCATGCTGGCGGGCACTTTTGCGGCACCGAGGGTTCGCGTGGGGCTGGAAAAGCCCTTTGCGGCCCTTTGGGGCGGCGCGATGTCGTCGGCGGGCAGCCTGCTCGTCATTCTCATTGGCCCGTACTACTTCTACTACCTGCTGCCCGGTTGGGCGATCATGACGCTCTTCATCTTCGGCGCGGTGCTGTTCGGCGCGGGTCTGGGTGTTGTCGCCCTGCGCTGCGGACAGCTCTTCGGGGCGCTTCCGCCGCGGCAGGTCATCCTGTACGTGGCGTACTCCCAGTTCGTTGTGGGCGCCTCGTTCTTTATCGTAGTGGGCTCTCCCGCCTGGGCTCCGGTGTCCGGCGGCCCCAGTTTGGCCGGCATTCTCGTCTTCGTGCTCCTGCCCGCCGCCGCGGGCTTTTTGGCTATGCTCTCGCGCTACAACGAGCAACCGACCCAGGGGCTGGAGCGCTCGCTGTCCCGCGCGTCGCTGCCGAAGTCCTTCTGGAAGCTTCTGGCCGTGGTGTTCGTGTTCTCCTGCATCGTCTCGTCGGTTTACGCCTCCTCGGTGGCGATCTCCTCCATCGATACGACGCTCAATGGGTCGCGGCTCGTCATGCTCGTGCGCATGGTGCTCGCCCTCGCCCTGGCCGTCGTGGCCGTGGGCACCGAGGGCGACCGCTTGAACTTCGGCAAGCTCTACTCGGTGGTCATGGTGGTGTCCGTGGCGCTCGTGGCCTGCCTGCCCTTGGTGACGGTGCTGCACACGGTGCTCTCGCAGATCGTGTCGCTGGCCAGCGTCGTCTTCGAGCTGTTCCTCTGGTGCACGCTGGCCTTCATCGTCTTTCAGCGCCGGGTGTCGGCGGTCATCGTGTTCGGCTACGGCTACGGCGCCTACCAGTTGGGCAACGGTATCGGCTGGCTGTCCGGGGCCCAGGCCCTGGGATCGCTCTTCGGCGCCGTGGGCGAGGCGTTCGCCTATATGATCATGGCGCTTATCGTGCTCGCCTGCGCCTTCGTCATCTTCTCGGAGCGGGAGTTCGACCGCCTGTTCATCCCGCAGGTTGAAGGGGCGCCGACCCTTGACGAGCTGCTCATGCAGGATCTTACCGCCGAGCGCGCCGAAGAGGGGGAGGGCGACGAGCCGGCGGTGAAGAAGGGTCGCTTCGGCGTCGCCATAGAAGAGCTCACTGAGACCTACCAGCTCTCGCCGCGAGAGACCGATGTGCTGCGTTGCTTGGCCATGGGCTACAACAGCTCCACGACGGCGAGCAAGCTGCATATTTCCTGGAACACGGTACGCACCCATACGCGCAACGTCTACGGCAAACTGGGCGTGCATTCCCAGCAGGAACTCATCGCGTTGGTGGACGAGGCCACGGCGGGGGAGTAAGGGCCGCGCCTCGGAGGCGGCGGCTCTATTATGCTCGTTGCGGTTTATTCCCTCTTGTGTATAATAGTTTCCCGAGAGACGACCTTGAGGGGGAGCTGTGAAGGACTCGCACGGCAGGACCATTGACTATCTGCGTATTTCGCTGACGGACCGCTGCAATTTCCGATGCGTCTACTGCATGCCCGAGGACGGCGTGTGCCAGATGGCCCACGACGAGATTCTGCGCATCGAGGAGATCGAGCGCCTGGTGCGGGTGGCCGCGGGCCTCGGCATCAAGAGCGTGCGGCTCACCGGCGGCGAGCCTCTGGTGCGCAAAGGCGTGGTGGATCTGGTGGCCGCTATCACCGACGTTCCCGGCATCGAGAACGTGTCCATGACCACCAACGGCGTGCTTTTGCCCCGCATGATCGACGACTTGAAGGCCGCGGGGCTCTCGCGGGTGAACATCTCGCTGGACACGCTGGACGCCGACCAGTTTCGTGCCATCACGCGGGTGGGCCGTCTGGAGGACACGCTCGCCGGCATCGACGCGGCCCTTGAGGCGGGGCTCAACCCCGTTAAGGTGAACGCTGTGGCCGTGCGCAGCCTCGACCAGGATTTCCTCGAGTTCGCGAAGCTTTCCATCGACCGGCCGCTGCACGTGCGCTTCATCGAGTACATGCCTGTGGGCGATACGAGCGAAGATGCGGGCACGGGCTGGGGCAAGGCCGATGTGATTCCCTCCGAGGAGCTCTTCCAGATTATCAATCGTCGTGCCGCCGCGGCCGGCCTTCCGTCGCTGCGGGCGGCAGGGAGCGCCAAGCCTTTGGGCTGGGGCCCGGCGCGCTACTTCGAGTTCCCGAACGCCCGGGGTACTGTGGGCTTCATCAGCCCCCTGTCGCGTCACTTCTGCAGCGAGTGCAACCGCCTGCGCGTGACCGCCGACGGCAAGGTGCGGCCCTGCTTGTTCTCCGACGACGAGTACGATGTGCGGCAGGCCCTGCGCGCCGGCGACGACGAGGCGGCCCGCGATGTGCTGCTGACCGCGCTCGGCGCCAAGCCCGACGAGCACCACGACAAGGTAGGCACCGACCGGAAGATGTCCCAAATAGGCGGCTAGACGCCTTGCGGCTCTCAAGAGCCGACAGATTGAATCCGCAGGGGCAGACTTCGGTTCGCCCCCCCCCTCACCCAGGCAGAGCAAGGAGCACCCCATGACCGAGCAGCTGACCCACATCGACGAGAACGGCGACGTCCGCATGGTGGACGTGTCGCAGAAGGCCGACACCGAGCGCGTGGCCGTGGCCGAGGGCTTCATCTCCATGAAGCCGGAGACCCTCGCGCTTATCGTGGAGGGCAAGGCCGCCAAGGGCGACGTGCTCGCCTGCGCCCGCGTGGCCGGCGTGATGGCGGCGAAGAAGACGAGCGACCTTATCCCCATGTGCCACCCGCTGAACATCACCAAGGCGAAGGTGGAGTGCGAGCCGGTGCGCGCGGGCGAGCGCGCCGACGGCCGCGTGGGCATTCGCGTGATTACCACCTGCGGCGTCACCGGCAAGACCGGCATCGAGATGGAGGCCCTCACGGCGGCTTCTGTGGCGTGTCTGACGGTCTACGATATGTGCAAGGCCGTGGACCGCGGCATGGAGATTTCCGACGTGCGCCTGCTACGGAAGGACGGCGGCAAGACCGGCCTGTGGCTGCGCGAGAACTCCTAGGCGCGAGCGCATCCCTGCTATTCTGCTTGCAAAACGACGGTTAGCGTAGTCCTCTCGCTTCGAATGCTCGGATTGTGAAGATGCCACCTGGGAAAACTCGGTCTGTTTTCTCGGATGGCATCGCTGAAACTACGCTACCCGTCATTTTGCAAGCAGAAATCCGCCCAAGCGGTGCGACTGGACGCAATGCGCGAAGCCCCCGGCCTGGGAGGGAGAGGCCGGGGGCTTCGCGCGTCATCTGCGGCTTCGAGGGATTCGGGCCGCAACGGGTATGGCGGCAGGATCGGGTGCTTCCACTCGGTGAGACGCCCGGGAAGTCGGGAGCGCCGCTGGAAGGGGCCGACCGATAAGGCCGGGCGCGCCTCCTGCGAGAGGGGAGCGCCCGGCGGGAGCGTACGGGCTAGCCGAGGAACTTCGCCACGGACTTGCCGCACTCGCGGCCGAGCACCAGCGCGAAGGCCAAGGACACGCCTGGGATGGGGGTGATGTACTCGGTGCCGAAGCGGCGGCCGCAGTCGTTGCCGGCCATGTACAGGCCGGGGATGGGCTCGTAGTTGGCGTCGAGGGCGTTCTGCTCGCCGTCGGTGATGATGCCGCCCATGGTGACCATGGTCTCGCCGAGCACCGGGTCGAAGGTGCAGGCGTAGAAGGGGCCGTCCTTCACGGGGAAGAGCACTTCCTTCGCGCGGCCGAACTCCTCGTCGGCGCCGGCCTCGCAGTAGCCGTTGTAGCGCTCGATCTGCGCCACGAACTCGGTGGCGGCGTCACCGGTGAGGCCGAGCTGGCCGGCCAGGCCCTCGAGGGTGTCGTCGGCGATGAACTCGACGGAGGTCATAGGACCGCCGCCGCCCGGGCCGCCCTGGCCCTCTTCCTGCTCCGGCTCCTCGTAGGTGCCCTTGAACTTGGCGTAGGCCTTGTCCAGGTCGTCGCGCAGCGACTGGATGTTCTCCTCGGTGGCGTTGAATCCGGCGTGCTGGGGCAGCGTGTACTGGCGGTACTCGGTGAAGTTGTTGTCGCACACGGCGTACTTGGTCTTGCGGCTCATGAACGTGGTCTGGTAGCCGCGCTGCTCGCTGGTGGGGTAGAACTCGTTGCAGAAGCGCTTGCCCGACTCATCGATCCACACGGCCTGGGGCAGGCAGTTCATCTTGCCGGGGACGGAGAGGCCCTTCATGTTCATGCCGGCGATGGGCGTGGTCTCCAGGTGCGCGCCGGCCCAGTAGGCCATCTGCACGCCGCGGCCGTCGTTGGCCGACATGGAGTTCAGCTCCTCGCCCTCCACCAGGGCCTGGGCCATATCGGGCATGAAGTAGGCCATCATGTCGGGATTGCCGCCCATGCCGCCGCAGGCGCAGACCACGGCCTTGCAGTTGATCTTCACGTAGCCGTCGGCATCGGAGGCCACAAGGCCGGCCACGGCGCCGTCCTGCATGATGATGTACTCGGCGGTGGTGCCGAAGAAGAACTGGGCGCCCTTCTCCTCAGCGGCGGCCTGGTTGTACATCTGGATCTTGGTCTGGTTGCACTCGCCGTAGAAGGAGCACACGCTCGGCCAGAACTTGATGCCCGACAGCTCGGAGAGCTGGTGCTCGGTGGGCGGGAAGAAGGCCGTCGTCATGGTGGCGAAGTCCTCTTCGGTCAGACGGTCGAGGTACCAGTTGGAGTTGGCCTCGGAGTTCTGGGCGAACTTCATGACGAGGGCGGGGTTCGGCATGTTCGAGGTGATCTTCATGAAGTTCTGGTAGAACTCCACCGGATCGATGTGCGGCACGCCGCGCTCCTGCAGGATGGCCGCGTTCAGCGAGGCGAACTCGTTGCCCACGGCGGCGTAGGTGTCCTCGGGCTGCTTCTCGATGAGGATGACGTTCTTGCCCTGCTCGGCCAGCTCGCGGCAGGCGGTGATGCCGGCGAAGCCGTGGCCGCAGACGACCGCGTCGCAGTTAAGCTCCTTGGCGAAGTCGGTCACCTCGGCCGGCGGGGTCATCCAGCTGGTGTCCTTCACGTTGTGGATGTGCACGTCGCTCGCGCCGGCGCCCTGAGCGGTCGCCTCGGCGCCCTCTGCGGCATTGCCCGCAGCCGCACTGCCGTTGCCGGCGGCCGGCGAGCAGCCGGCGAGCCCGGCCGCGCCTGCGGCCATGGCGGCCACGGCGCCCATGCCGATGAACGAGCGGCGGGACATGCCCTTGATGTTCTCCTTGCTCATTTCCCTGTCCTCCCTTGGTGTCGGGGTCGTTGACTCGCGGCGCCCTCTGCACCGCGATGGCCCCATGCTGGCACGGGATGGTGCCCGCGAGAAATCGTCGGAACGGGGTATTTGCCGGAATCGCTCCTCGCGGAATTGGGGTAGATACGGCTAAACTGCAGGTCAGAACGGATTTGAAAGATAATGGAACGGCGAGTCCCCACTGCGTCAACATTGGGTATACTAGGCGGCGATCTGTTGCGACGCGAACCGGGGAGGGTGACGTCCGTTGCATCTCAGCTCTTCGTTCAAATTGGAAACGCTCATGCTGGCGGCCTTTCTGGTCACCTTGCCCATCTACGCTCCGAACCATCTTCTGTTCGAGACGGGCGTGTACGATACGGGTGCCTATATGGCTCCCTTCGCCAACACGCTTCTGGGCGTATCGGTGGTTGCGGGTCTTGCCGCGGCGTGGGCGTCGGCGCGGCCGGGCGGTGCGGCGCGCCTGCTCGGGCGCGGGTGGGTGTTCGCAGGTTCGGGATGCTACCTGGCGGGCTACGTGCTGTTCGTGCTGGCCGCGGCAGTGCCGGGCTTCGGCGCGGCGCCCCTCGCCGCAGCCGCAGGCGCGCTTCTGGGCCTGGGCACCGTGGAGCTTTCCGTGTGCTGGGGCGCCTACATGGCCCAGTACGACCTGCGCCAGGCGCTTCTGTGGGTGGCGGTCATGGTGGGGCTGTCGGCCCTGTTGGAGATGCTGCTCGCCTCGGTGACCTTCGCCGTGGGGCTGCTCGTGTTCTGCGTGCTGCTGCCGCTCGGGTGCTTTCTGCCCTGTTGGAAGGCGGCGCAGGGGCGCTTGTCCGACCGCTTTGTCGCCGAGGGGGCGCAAGGCGACGCGCCGCTCACGCTGCGGCGCGGCCTGCTCGCCATGATGCGGCTTCTGGCCATGCCCTTTGCGGGCCTTATGGTGTTCGCCTTCCTCATGGGCGCGCGGAAGTTCATCCTGTTCGACGTGGTGCACATGGAGGTGCTCGGCTGCGTGCTGGGCGCGCTCGTGGTGGTGCCGCTGTGCTTCGTGCGCTCGTCGCGTCCGCTTCTGCCGGTGATTTACCGCCTGGTGCTGCCGGCCTTCGCGCTGGCGCTCATCTTCCTGGACAGCTTTCCGGGCGGCAGTGTGCCTCTGTGGTTCGCAGCGTGGCTGTCCTACGCGTTTTTCGGGATGCTGGCTATCCTGGCCCTGGCGAGCCTGGCGGCGTTGGCCCACGGCGGCGAGCTTCCCTGCGGCTTCATCTTCGGTGTGGCGGTGGCGGCTTTCGCGGCGTTCTCCATCCTGGGGGTTGCGGCTGCTGCGACGCCGCCCTTCCAGGAGCAGGAGGGCGGCCCGGCGCTGCTGGTGGTGAGCACGCTGTTCTTCGTGGCGCTTATCGGCGAGGCACTGATGTCGCTGTGGCGCGCCTCGCGGGGAGCCGGCGAGGCGCCGGCGACCGATGAGGGCGACGAGTTGCCGGGGCGCCCGGTGGCGGTGCCGCGCCCGCTTAATGTGGCGGCCCGCTGCGACGCTCTGGCCGACGAGGCGTCGCTTACGCCCCGCGAGCGGGAGATACTGGGGTATTTGGGGCGCGGCCACGGTATTGCGTTCATCGCCGGCACGCTGGTCATATCCGAGTCCACGGTGCGCACCCATGTGAAGGCCATCTACCGGAAGGTGGGCGTGGGCTCCCGCGAGGAGCTGCTGGCGCGGGTGGACGAGGGCTAGCCGCGAGAGCGTGGCGGGGCGTCTCCGGCGAATCCGCGGACCGGCCCCGTCCTCTTCCGTAGAAAAAACGTGCAGCGCCGGGCGGGTATTTTCAGGGAAGCGGGCCTTGTGGTACCATGAGCCGCTGTTATATTCGTGTTTTCGAAGGGACGTATCCATGTCAGGGCATTCTAAGTGGGCAACCACCAAACACCGCAAGGCCGCGCAGGACGCTAAGCGCTCGGCTCTGTTCTCCAAGCTGGCTCGTAACATCACCGTGGCGGCCAAGGAGGGTGGCGACCCGAACCCCGACAACAACGCGTCGCTGGCCGCCGCCATTGAGAAGGCCAAGGGCTATTCCATGCCCAAGGACAAGATCAAGACGGCCATCGACAAGGCCTTCGGCTCCGGCAAGGACGCCGCCAACTACGAGACGGTCGTCTACGAGGGCTACGGCCCGGCCGGCGTGGCGGTGCTCTGCGAGGCGCTGACCGACAACCGCAACCGTACCGCGGCCGACGTGCGCGCCGCTTTCTCGCATTCCGGCGGCAACCTGGGCACCTCGGGCTCGGTGGCGTTCCAGTTCGACCGCAAGGGCCAGATCGTGGTGTCCAAGGAAGTGGAGACCGGCGACAAGAAGAATCCCATCGCCCCCAACGGCGCCGCTGCCGACGAGGAGGAGTTCATGCTGGCCGTGGCCGAGGCTGGCGGCGACGACTACGAGGATGCCGATGAGGAGTGGATCGTCTACACCGCTCCGGGCGACCTCATGGCCGTGGTGAAGGCGCTGGAGGCCCAGGGCGTGGCCGTGAAGGGCGCCGAGATGACCATGATCGCCAACACTCCCTCCGAGGTGTCGGTGGCCGACGCGAAGAAGGTCATGCGCCTCATCGACAAGCTGGAGGAGTTGGAGGATCTGCAGGCGGTGTACCACACCATGGACATCACCGACGAGATCGCCGAGGCGTTGGACGAGTAAACCGCTCTTTCGCATATCGCGCAGCTTCAAGGGCGCCGGGCTTAAGGCTCGGCGCCCTTTTTGCGTGCGGGTGGCGTTCGGCGTGCCAGGAGGGGGCGTTCCGAAGCGCAGTCAGCGCTTTCTGCGCCTTTCGGGGACGCGGATGGCCCGCGCAACATTCCGGAAACATCGGCGCGGGGAAATCTGGTAGGGTGAAGGGCAGGTAAGGGCGCGGGAGGCTTGCCGCTGCGCGCGGCGCCCCGCCATTCGACAAGGGAGGCTCCATGGGTTTTCTCGAAGGTAAGACCGCCATCATCACCGGCGCCGGCTTCGCGGCGCTGAAGGACGGAAGCGCCGGCTCCATCGGCTACGGCATCGCCACCGCTTATGCCAAAGAGGGCGCGAACCTCGTTATCACCGGGCGCAACGTGCAGAAGTTGGAAACGGCCAAGGAGAAGCTGGAGGCCGAGTTCGGCATCAAGGTGCTCGTGGTGGCCGCCGACGTGAACGCCGGCGCCGACAACGCCGCCGTGGTGCAGAACGTGGTGGACCAGGCCATCGAGACCTTCGGCCGCATCGACGTGCTGGTGAACAACGCCCAGGCCTCCGCCTCCGGCGTGACCTTGGCCGACCACACCACCGACCAGTTCGATCTGGCCATCTACTCGGGCCTCTACGCCACCTTCTACTACATGCAGGCGTGCTACCCGCACCTGAAAAAGACCAAGGGCTCGGTCATCAACTTCGCCTCGGGCGCGGGCCTGTTCGGCAACTTTGGCCAGTGCGCTTATGCGGCGGCCAAGGAGGGCATCCGCGGCCTCACGCGCGTGGCCGCCACCGAGTGGGGTCCCGACGGCATCAACGTGAACGTGGTGTGCCCGCTGGCCTGGACCGCTGCTCTGGAGAACTTCCAGGAGGCCTACCCCGAGGCTTTCGAGGCCAACGTGCACATGCCTCCCATGGGTCACTACGGCAACGTGGAAACCGAGATCGGGCGTGTGGTGGTGCAGCTGGCCAACCCCGATTTCAAGTTCATGAGCGGCGAGACCCTCACTCTGGAAGGCGGCATGGGCCTGCGCCCGTAGAGCGTCCTCTGGCAACAGAGTAGTCGTAAAGCGGCCCGGAAAGCATCGCGGCTTTCCGGGCCGATTCTTTCTGGTTGCGTGTTTGGATGTTTTAGGATGTGGCGGAGGGAGCTAGCCACTCGGCCGCGCCTCAACGTTTCCCTTATTTCCCTATTTCTTCCCTTATTTCCCTATTTCTTCCCTTATTTCCCTATTTCTTCCCTTATTTCCCTATTTCTTCCCTTATTCTGCTTTCAATGGAAAGGAGAGGGATGATGGAGCGCTCTGTCTTCGAGAATATACTGCAGCAAGGTGAATCTACGACAGTCGAGTTTAAGAGATGCGGTTCTAAGCCAGAGCGAGATTCGCTCGAGACGCTATGCTCCTTCGCCAACAGGAACGGCGGCAGTCTATTTCTGGGAGTGACGGACGATGGAATCGTGCAAGGCATTCCCTCGCAGAGCATACTTGATGTGGAGCGTAATCTCATCAACTGTACGTGCAACCCCAAGTTGGTCAATATGCCGCCTAGTTTGGAGTTCGAGCAAATCGAGTATGACGGGCGATGGGTTTTGCGTGTTTGGGTGCCACCCACCCAAGGCGTGTTTCGTTTCAAGGGCAAAGTGTACGATAGGTTCGCCGATGCCGACGTTGTTTTGAGAACCGATGCTCAGATTGCCTCCCTCTATCTGAGGAAGTACTCGGTGTTCACCGAGCAACACATCTTTCCTTATTTGCGCATCGATGATTTAGAGCCTGGTCTTATCGATAAGTGCCGGAAGATGGCCTCAGCCAGAAGGCCGAATCATCCCTGGGCTGAAATGGACGATTTCGAGCTATTGCGAAGCGCGCAGCTTTACACAAGAGATATAGAGACGGGAGCTGAGGGTCTCAACCGGGCTGCTGCGCTACTTCTCGGTCGTCGTGAAGTTGTGCTCTCCGCGTGTCCCGCCTATAAGACTGATGCGGTGTTTCGCGATCAGCAGGCCGATCGCTACGACGATAGGGAAACAGTGAGGGACAACCTCGTGACAGCCTATGGCGCGCTGCGCGACTTCTGCGCGAAGCATCTTCCCGACCCGTTTTACCTCGAGGGCGACCGTCGAGTGAGCGTACGCGATATCGTGGTGAGGGAGATGGTATCCAATACGCTTATCCACCGTGAATTTACGAGTCCTTTTCCCGCGAAGCTCATCATCGATGAGACGGGTCTGCGAACCGAAAACGCGAGTCGCGCTGTTTTCGAGGGGCGTTTAACGCTTTCCGATTTCAATCCCATACCAAAGAACCCGATCATTGCGAATTTTTTCACGCAAATTGGCTATGCGGAAGAGCTAGGGAGCGGTTTTCGTAATTTGGAGAAGTACGCAAAGGCGCTGTTTGGGGCCGATCCCGTACTCGAAGAGGGTGATGTGTTCAAAGCGCGCATTCCTCGCGGGGAGGATTCGCATGCGAAATCGAAGACGGGCAACTCTCTGAAGGAAGGTGTGAGACTCGCCATTATCGCTCTTTTGGAAGAGAGGAAGTCGCTGACGGCCGGCGAAGTGGCTGCCGAACTTCGCATCTCATCGAAAACTGCGGCGAAATATCTTAAGGAGCTTGTGGCGGAAGGCCTTGCTGAAGCCGATGGGAATGTAAGAACGAGGCGATATTATTGGGCGGGATGAGCGGCGAGACCCTCACCCTGGAAGGCGGCATGGGCCTGCGCCCGTAAACGCTTTTCGGACCGATTCGCCGTTAGGTCTCGTTTCTATTATCTGAATCCAGCGCGGCGCAAACGAGCTCGTAAGTCGAAAGGGACAGCTGTCCGAGCGGCGTATCCCTCAGGAGCTTGTCGCGCCGCACCTCAACAAGGGGCTCGACTTGCACCCAGGAGGGCCGACGAAGCCCGCAGGATTCCCAGTCCGAGATCTCGACAAAAGCGGACCGTTCGTAGTTTGCTGACGCCGTTATCTTCGCGGTAATGACGCTCGCCTTCCCGGAGGCGTCCAAGATGACGACGGGGCGTACCTTGCCTACGCCTTGGTGGTCAGCAAACTCGACATAGGCAAGCCAGATGTCGCGCGGTGCGGGATCACACGAGGTCATCGTAGAGCCCCTCATCCTCGGGGCCGTCCATCCAGGCTGGAAGGACGGTGATGCCCGTAGCGGGATTCGGGCGCAGCGTCTCCCGGCCGCTCAGGGCGGGGGAGGGCTCGGGCCGCAGGTCGAAGGGGAGGCCGCCCACCTCGACGGACTTGCGCATGAAGAGGTTGAAGGCCTCGCTCAGGGAGAGGCCCCATCGGTCGTAGACGCGCCGGGTCTGTCGCTTCAGCTCGTCGCTCGTGCGAAACTTGATCTCGGCATCCTTCGTTGCAGTTGGCATGGTGCACCTCCTTGTTGCGGCCCTAATGTTACCACAATCGGGTACGTGGCTGGAACGGAGGCGGTGCACAGTGCTCTATTGTAAGAGACTCGTCGCGCGTCCCGTCGGCTAAAAAAAATCTTAGTAGCGTCGCCAACCTGTGCTAAACTTGCCGACATGCTGTTAACGAAGCGCACATACACTTGCCTGGGGGGGGGTCTCACCGCTAAGACGGCGTGAGCCCTCGCGCGCTAGCGCAGCATTTCCGCGGGACGAGTTCCCGCAGCAATCACGTAGATACAACCGAATAGCACGAGATCATGCGGCCGTGCGTTACGCTGTTCCGGCCACTTTCGCAAAGGAGTGGTTCTGATGAGCGACGATGCTTCTTTGACATTGGGCGAGGAGCAGTCGTATCCCGTCGCATTCGGGGAGGTGCAGTTCTCTGAACGTGAGGCAGCGGATGCGTTTTGCAGGATTGCGGGCAAATTCTACGAGAGAAATTTCGGCGTAGCATCAAAGACGGAAATCGAGTTGGTCATGTTCGAGATTCTTGCTGAAAAGACTCGCGGTTTGTCCGATTTGGCGTTAGCGAAGCGCCTCGGGATTACTCCTCAAATGGTTAGCAACCGCAGAACGAAGCTAGCGCTCAGGAACGATTTGGGCTCTTGCGACTGGGCTGCATCTCTTTTGGAAGTGCTGGATTCGAGAACCTACGTCCTCCGTGAGACAAAAAGTGGCTGCGAGATGAAGATCTTGTTTTCGTCGAAAATGGCGGTTTATGAGTTCGAGGATGCGCTGAAGGGGTGTGGCCATTACTTCGATAACAGCTTCAACAGTCTGGTAGTCGTCACGCCGATGTCGGCGGTCTTCGATCTTCTATTTCAGGAGATGGCGGGTCTGCCCATGCCCAAAGGCTGCGAGAACCCGGGTCCGGGGGGATATATCAAGTACTGCTTCGAGAAGAGGAAAATCAAGGACCCTCAGGTAAGAGAAGCTATTGCGAAGCTGTGGAAGAGCGAAGCATGTGCGAAAACGTCGGCTGTCGTCAAAGGCATCGGCAAAAGTACGGTGCGCATCGCGTTCAGCACTGCATTTAAAAATCTCACGATCGATCAAGTTGCAAACTGCGCAACTGCCCTCTACTCGATCGTCGACAGCTATATAGAGGACAGCAAGCCAGCGGGAGAAAAGGGAGACGGCGGAGAAGGCGAGGGGAAGAGGAGCGACTCTTTTCCAATACAGTTCTTGAATAACATCAAGGGTATTGCGAAGTGCCTGACCAAAAGGGAAGAGCTTGTTGTTGAAGAAGGCGTTCGTGGTGACGTGGCACCGAAAGAAAGGTAGGTAGGTATGTTCTGTCCTAAGTGTGGTAGTGAGATTGCGGAAGGGTCGGCCTTCTGCGGGAAGTGCGGGGCGTCTGCGGGCGCTCAGGCAGGGGGCCCGGCTCCAGCTGGGGGCGGTGCGCCGATGCCGAAGAAGGGCGGCGCAAAGATCGGCGTCATCGCGGCCGCTGTCGTGGTTGTGGTGGTGTTCGTCGCCGGGTTCGCGACGAACTGGTTCGGGCTCGCCGGCGTGCAGCCCAAGGAGGCGGTGGAGGTTCCCACCGCGAGCCAGGGGGCAGGTAATGCGCAGGATGCGGGCGACGGTGCCGAGGGCGATGCCCAAGATGCCGCGACTGGTGATGCGGTGAAGTCGGCGGTAGAGGCCTACACCTGGGACGAGCTGTCGCAGATCTCGGCCGAGATCTGCGCGGCCAGCGACGAGGCGGCTGCCATTGAGGTGGCGAAGAGGTACAACCTGTGCACGCCCGAGGGCAAGCTCGACGGCACCCAGGTGAAGTCGGTGACGCTGGCCGACGGCACCCAGACCACGGTGCAGATCGTCGGCTTCGCCCACGACGACAAGACCGCGGGCGGCAAGGCCGGCATCACGTTCATCTTCGGGGACTGTGTAGGTGAGGCGCCCATGAACGGCGAGTCCACCAACGCCGGTGGCTGGGAGGCCTCCCAGATGCGAGCCTACCTCAACGGCGAGTGGCGCGCCGAGCTGCCCGAGGACCTAAACGCCATCGTCGTGCCGGTGGACAAGCTCACCAACAACGTGGGAGAGACGCAGGACGTGTCGGCGGTGACGGCGACCTCCGACTCGATGTGGCTGCTCTCCGCCACCGAGCTCTGCGGCGTGATCGACTGGTATAGCGACGCGGCCTACAACGCGGTGCTCAACGCAGAGGGGGCCGAGTACAAGCTGTTCCGCGATACGGCCGTGGATTCAGCAGGTTCAAACGAAATTTTGGTGAAGAACTTCCAAGGTTCGCCGAACCACTGGTGGGAGCGTTCCCCGTATCCGAGCAACTCGGGCAGCTTCCAGGGCGTGATCTCCGATGGCGGCCCGTACATCAGCGGCCGCGCCGACATCTCCTACGGTGTGGTCCCCGGCTTCTGCATATAAACCATCCAATCATCTGGACCCCCATGCCCATGTGGCATGGGGGCGGAAAGGGCCTCCGATGAATAACGTTTCCTTTTCGAAACGTGAGGTTGCGCGAGGCGACGTGGAAGGATGCGACCTCTGGCTGCCGTAGCGAAGGAGGATGGTGTGCCGCGGGGTCCACATGAGCTGCGGCGCGAAAGTGGATTGGAAAGCCGACAAAGAGGTTTCAAAAGGAGGAGAGTGGGTGATGTTCTGTTCCAAGTGTGGAAATGAGATTGCGGAGGGGGCGGCTTTCTGCAGGAAGTGCGGGGCTCCGGTTGGCGCTCCAGTGAATGCGACGAAGTCAGTCGCCGGGGCTCCGCGGTCGACGGATGGTGCCAATTCCCCCGCGCCCAAGAAGAGCGGTGCGAGAAGAGGCGTTATCGCAGTAGCTGCTGTTGTCGTGCTGGCGCTCGTCACCGGGTTCGCGACCAACTGGTTCGGGCTGGCGGGCGTGCAGCCCGAAGAGGCAGCTCTGGCACCCACCGCGAGCCAGGATTTGAGCGATACAGGCTCGGAGAGCGTGCAGGGCGTGGACTCGGCTGGTGTGCAAGACGGCGATGTGCAGAGTGAGAGCGCAGCCGACGAGCAGGGCGGCGATGCGCAGGATGTTGGGGGCGGTGGTTTGGACAGCGCGGCCACGGCGGTGAAGTCATCTGTAGAGGATTACACCTGGGACGAGCTCTCGCAGATATCAGCCCAGATTGCTGCGACCGGTGATGAAGCGACCGCTATCGAAGTGGCCAAGAAATACAACCTGTGCACGCCCGAGGGCACGCTGGACGGCACTCAGTTGAAATCGGTGACGATGCCCGATGGCACTCAGGACACTGTGCAGGTTATCGGCTTCGCCCACGATGACAATGCCAGCGGCGGCAAGGCGGGAATCACCTTTGCCTTTAGCGGCTGCATCAGCGAGCTCGGTATGAATGTCGATATTACAAATGCTGGCGGCTGGGAGGCTTCCGCGATTCGCGCCGCTTTAAACGACGATATGGATTATTGGCTTCCTGAGGATTTGCGCAAGGTGATTGTTCCGGTAAAGAAAATGACAAATAACGCAGGAATGACGGCGTCTATTGACGATGTTACCGAGACGCTCGATGCGTTGTGGCTTCCGTCTTCCGTGGAAATGTGGGGCGAGTACGGAGGCGATCCTGCAGCACTGCCGTCAGAGGACGCAATTGCGTGCGATATCCATAATGCCCAAGGGGTCCAATATAAGCTCTTCTCGGACTTGGCGGATAAGTATAAGCAAGACGGCTCCTCTTCTCCGAACTCGTTCACCATCCGCACATCTGGGGGCGTTCAAGTGACTTGGTGGATGCGGGATCCGATAAGTGACTCCGATAGCGACTTTTCCTGCGTTAGCGACGACGGTTTGTACATTTACGAAGATGGGGCGAGCAGCACGAAAGGGGTCGCTCCTTGCTTCTGCGTTTGAGCCACACGCTACATAAGTTTGCTTGTCTGAAGTTCGTGGAATGTGATTTGCACCGAAGCGTGAAAGGATGGTTATGGGATTTTTGGACAATGTGACCTCGGCGGTGAACCGGGGGACGGCGGCCGCGGGGCGCGGCGCCGACAAGATCAAGCTGAACGCCCGCATTGCCGAGCTGAACCGGCAGCGCCAGGGGCTGGCCGCGCAGCTGGGGGCGAGCCTGTACGAGACAACGCGGGAGGACGCAGCTCTGCGCGCCGGACGCGAGGCGCTTTACGACGGCATCGCGCAAGTGGACGCCGAACGCAAGGAGTGCCAGCGCCAGATAGCGGCCATCGACGAGCAGACGGCAGCTGCGGCCACGGCAGCGGCCGGGTTCGCCTGCTCGGTATGCGGGGCCCGCATGACCGGTGCCGACCTGTTCTGCTCCAGCTGCGGGTCGCCTGCGGAGAAGGCGCGGCCCCAGGCCGCCGCGGCGCAAGAAGGCGGTGCTCCTACGGGGCCCGCGTGTCCCTCCTGCGGCGCCCCGATTGGAGAGGGCGACCTGTTCTGCATGGGCTGCGGCGCGAAAGTGGAGAAGAAAGCTGATGAAGAGGATTCGAAAGGAGAAGAATAAGTAATGTTTTGTCCTAAGTGTGGTGCATCGTTGCCCGATGGCTCTCAGTTCTGCGGGCAATGCGGCTCGCAGCTGAAAGCCAACGAGGCTTCGGCCGCAACGAGCCCTTCAGCGCAGGGCGGGAAAACGCGGCAGCAAAAAGGATTCTCGTCCTTGAGCGGATCTGAGGCAAACTCTGAGAACTCGGCACATGTTGCCATAGCGCTGGCCGCCGCCGCTGTGGTTGCGTCGCTGCTTCCGTGGCTCGAAGTTGATTCAGTGGTATCGGCTCTTTCGGGTGCCGCGGCTGGCGCAGCCTCGTCTTTGGGCTTCTCTGGCGTAAGTGATTACGCTTTCGGCGAGAGCTATAGCCTTTGGTCGATGCCATCCCTTGCCGGAACCATCGAGCGATATGCGTCGCTGGGAGCCGCTTTTGGCAATTCCAGTGCCGATGCTGGCATGGGCACGATAACGCTCGTGGCCTGGATTTGCTTCATTGCCTGGATTGGCTCAGTGGTACTGCTTGGCCTGGGCAGTTACGAGTTGCTCCGCAAGGGCGATATCAAGAAGTTCAAGAACGGCGGGACCCTGCTTTTGTTCTGCATCGCTGCTTTCTACGTTCTTGTCGGGATGCTTGACGGCTTTGCGACGGCTATTGTGCTGCCGACGATTGCGTGCATGCTGCTCGATTGCGCGGCATTTGGGTGGCTTAAGCTGAAGATGAAAAAGAGCTAGAAGGCCTGAAGTTCTACGGTATTCATACATGAGGAAGGAGTTTGAGCGTGTATTGCCCGAACTGTGGAAACGAAGTGACGGATGGGTCGGTGTTTTGCGGGAAATGCGGTACGTCGGTTGCGCAATCGTCGACGAGCGCGTCTGGTGTTGCTAGCGAACGGGGGCGTAAGGACTCGCATGCTCCGGCCGTGACTGCGGTTCCGGACTCTACCGGCGCGGCACCGGTGACGCAAAAGCCCGAAAAGAAAAAAGGCGGCGCAGGAAAACTGATTCTCGCGCTTGTCGTTGTGCTCGTGTTGGCGGGCGGGGGATTCTTCGCTTACTCGATGCTCGGCAACTCGGATGACGCGCCAGTGCCAGAAGCGGGACCAATTGATACGGATTTCTGGATTGGAAAGTGGTCTGGCGGTCTTGTCTCAACGGAGACGAAACAGTCTAAACCCCAGTGCTACGGCGGGGAAGCACAAGATATGACGCTCGATATCACGGGCATCTCTGGTGCTGGTCGAGTATCTATGGATGCGACGCTGCTGTTTCACGGACACAATCCGCGCGAGCTCACGGCTGATGAGCAAACGGTACCGGGCGATTCGGTCGAGACCTTGACGGGCGTGACGGCCACGTTCGACCCCTCTGGCTTCTCGACAACGGTGCCGATGGCCGGCGGTGAGGGAGAAATGGAAATAGAGGTGCGTCCCGTCCAGGGCGCTGACTCTGGAATCGAGGTCGTCGTCATCAGCGAGCTCAAGTTTGCGCCGGCGATAACCGATACCTACCTTCTGCATAAGCAGTAGAGGGCGGCCCCCGCAAAGTTCTTGCAATCAGCAAACATATGTTCTATGATGGGCCCCACGATTGAAAGTGGGGCTCTTCTTTTGGCTGGTACGTCGCGCATTATATTGGCCGATCGTGATGTCATTGCCGGTCACGGTCTTCTTGTGATGTCGTTTGAGCGAACTGCTGCAGATCCGGTTCGTCTTATTGCAGTCGGCCAAAGGGAGGTTCTGATGACGCGTTCCCGGGAATCTAGACTTTACTACTGAGCAAATTTGCCTTACTATTGAGCAAATTTGCTCAGTAGAAAGGCAAATCATGTCTCACCTTGTTTTCGAGCGGCCTCTCGTGAGCACGCTTGCCGACCGCATGGAGGAGCCGCGCCGGCTCATTCAGATGCTTATCGGCCCCCGGCAAACGGGGAAGAGCACCGCACTGAGGCAGGCGCTGTCCCATGTAGACGTGCCGGCGCATGTCGCGCTCGCGAGCATCGATTCGTCAAGCCGCGATTGGCTGCGGGCGCAGTGGGCGCAGGCACGCACTCTTGCCTCCGCATCGGGTGGAACGGCGCTGCTCGTTGTAGATGAAATCCAGCTTGTGGACCAGTGGTCGGCGGTCGTGAAGGAGCTTTGGGACGAAGATTCGTGGGCGGGTCTCGATTTGCGCATTGTGCTGAGTGGCTCTTCGTCACTCCTTTTGCAGAAGGGACTGCGGGAAGGTCTGACCGGGCGATTCGAGATCGTGCGGAGCACCCACTGGAGCCTGCCCGAGTGCGAGGAGGCGTTCGGCTATACGCTCGATGAGTTCCTCTACTTCGGCGGCTACCCCGGGGGTGCGCCTCTCCGGCGTGACGAGAATCGCTGGCTCGACTATCTCAACGACGCGGTCATAGAGCCGAGTATTGCCAAGGACGTCGTGGCAATGGAGGACGTCCGCAAACCTGCCCTGATGGAGCGCTTGTTCCGATTGGGCTCCGCCTACTCTTCCCAGGAGCTATCCTATCGTAAGATCATGGGGCAGCTTGATGATGCGGGTAATACGGTCACCCTTGCCCATTACCTGCGACTTCTCAATGATGCCGGTCTGCTGGCGGGATTAACCAAGTATGACCCGAAACTCGTACGCGAGAAATCCAGCTCGCCGCGGTTTGCCGTTTATGACACGGCGCTCATGGTGGCCACCTACGGACCCTACCGCAGTTTTCTGCTTACCGACAGCGAGAGGCGCGGTCGGCTGGTGGAAAGCGCCGCGGGAGCTTGTCTGCTCGCTCGCTCCAAGAAGGAGCACTTCGATGTTCACTGGTGGCGCGAGGGGAACGACGAGGTCGATTTCGTTGCCGTCCAGGGCGAGGCGGCTATCGGTATCGAGGTGAAGAGCGGTCGTGTGAAGTCGCTCAAGGGGCTGACGGCGTTCGTTAACCGGTTTCCCTGGGCGCGGACGCTGGTCGTTGGTTCCTCGGAGTGCCCCCTCGAATCGTTTCTCCGCGGGGAGGTGCCGCTTTTCACATAACAGGAAAGCGCGATAGGCCAAAACCTATCTTGCAATCAGCAAACATATGTTCTATGATAAGCCCCACTTGAATTTGGAAGGTGGGGCTTATCTTTTGGACGTGGCGCGCATCATATTGGGAATCGACTCGGGTCTGGCCCATGCGGGGGTGGGGCTTGAGGGTGCGGCGGGCGCCTTGGTACAATGGATGTCGTTGCTGATAGGGCAAAGGAGGTGTCTTTGTGTCGAAGCGAGAGGTCGAGTTCGTGACGTATTGCATTGGCAATTTGTCCGAGCGATTGGGACTTAGCCAAACCGAGATTTACAACTTGTTGGCGCAGAGCGGCATTCTCCAGAACTATATCGTTGCCTCTTATGATGTGCTCCATACCTTCGGCAAAGACTACCTTATGGAAGATATCATTGGCTATATGCGCGAGAAGAAGTTGGTCGCATGAGGGTTTATCATGCGTCCGACTGCGTGGTAGACAGTCCGGATACCGAGCATTCCCGCGACAACCTCGATTTTGGCCGCGGCTTCTATGTCACAACAATGAAAGACCAAGCGACCAGCTACGCCCAGCGGTTTATGCGCCGAGGACGCAAAGCCTACGTAGGGGAGTACGATCTTGACGAAGGCGCGCTGGCGTCTTTGGATGTTCTCGAGTTCTCTTCTTACGACGGGCAATGGCTCGATTTTGTCATGGCTTGCCGCAGCGGTGCCGACGACACCTCTTGGGATGTTGTTATGGGCGGCATCGCCAACGACCGCGTGTTCACTACGGTCGATTTGTACTTCGCGGGTGAAATCACCAAAGAGGAGGCGTTGGGGCGGTTGGCCTATGTGAATCCCAACGACCAGCTGTGCTTCCGAACTCAGCGGGCGATCAATCGGGCGCTGCGCTTCTGCGGGGCGGAGGAGGTATCGTGAGCGACGCGGGCAAGCAGGCTGTTCTGCAAATGAAGTACGCTCGAGTTATCGATGCTATGGCGAGCCTGGGCGGAATAACGCCCGAAGAGGCGATGGATCTTTTCTACAATGCGCCGCTCATGCCATTGATTCAGGAGGGCGTTGCCGACCTTCACTGCCGAAGCGACGAGTATTTGGCGAAGGAGATATTGAGGGATGCCGGACGCCTGCCCGTTGGCTCGGTGGAATCGGTTCATCCTTCCTCTGGCGAATAGAGTCCTTGCATTTCACAAACATATGTTCTATGATAAGCCCCACTTGATTTGGAAAGTGGGGCTTATCTTTTGGACGCGGCGCGCATCATACTGGGCATCGACCCGGGCCTGGCCCATACGGGCTGGGGGGTTATCGAGCAGTGCGGCTCGCGGCTGGGGTGTGTGGCCTACGGGTGCGTGGCCACGCCGGCCTCGCAGCCCTTGGCCGAGCGTCTGCTGAAGATTCACCATCAGGTGGGCGCCGTGATCGAGCGGTTCCGTCCCACCTGCGTCGGCATCGAGACGGTGTGGTTCGGCAACAACGTGACCGCGGCCTTCGCCACGGGCCAGGCCCGCGGGGCGGCGCTCGTGGCCTGCGCCGAAATGGGGCTTTCCGTGGGCGAGTACTCGCCGAGCCAGATAAAGCTGGCCGTGGTGGGCGAGGGCACCGCCGAGAAGGAGCAGGTGCAGTACATGGTGCGCCACCTGCTGGGCTTAAGCCGCGACCCAGAGCCCGACCATGCGGCCGACGCCCTGGCCGCGGCCATATGCCATACGACCCACGAGGGGAAGGTGTTCGCGTGATAGCGTTTCTGGACGGAGAAGTGGCGGCGGTGCTGCCGCCGAGCACGGTGTACGTGGATGTGAACGGCGTGGGCTACGCCGTGGCCATGCCCGGGGGCGACCTGGGCAAGCTGGCGCAGGGGCAGCGGGTGCGCGTGCTCACCTATATGTCGGTGACCGACAACGGCATCGGGCTGTACGGGTTTCTCTCCGAAGAGGAGAGGGCGCTGTTCGAGAAGCTCATCGGCGTGTCGAAGGTGGGGCCGAAGATGGCCCTATCGGCGCTTTCGGCCTTCACGCCCGGCGAGCTGGCCGATGCCATTGCCGCCCAGGACATCGCCCGGGTGTCGCACATTCCCGGCGTGGGCAAGAAGACGGCCGAGCGCATTATCCTGGAGCTGAAGGGCACGCTTGAGGCGGGTGCCGCATCGCTGTTCAGCCAAGAGGCTGACGGGGGCGCCGCGGTGGCCAGCGTGGCGCTTGCGGGCGCTACCGAGGCGCTGCTTTCCATGGGCTTTACCTCTGCCGAGGCTGAGGTGGCCCTGAAGGGCGCTCCCGAGGGCGCGGGCGAGGGCGCGCTGCTACAATACGCCCTGAAACGTTTGGGAAGTCGATAGCGATAGGCTGTTATGGCATTTGATCTGGACATAGAGGGCATCGGTTTTCTGGCCGACCGCGACGGAGGCGCCCCGCGCGGCCGCGCCGAGGGCGAGGGCGGCGTGCGCGCCGTATCGCCCACCTTCACCGAGGACGACCTGGAGCTCGATTTCTCGCTGCGCCCGAAGCGGCTGGACGATTATCTGGGCCAGAGCAAGGTGAAGGAGTCGCTCGGCATCATGATCGATGCGGCCCGCGCCCGGGGTGATGTGGCTGACCACATCCTGTTCTCGGGCCCTCCGGGTTTGGGCAAGACCACGCTCGCCACCGTGGTGGCCAACGAGCTGGGTGCCTCCATCCGCACCACCTCGGGTCCGGCCATCGCCCGCACGGGCGACCTGGCCGCCATCCTCACCAACCTCGAAGAGGGCGACGTGCTGTTCATCGACGAGATCCACCGCCTGAACCGTATGGTGGAGGAGGTGCTGTACCCGGCGCTGGAGGACTTCGAGCTGGACATCGTGGTGGGGAAGGGCCCGGCGGCCCGTTCCATCCGGCTCGATCTGCCGCGCTTCACGCTCATCGGCGCCACCACGCGCACGGGCCTGCTGACGGGGCCTTTGCGCGACCGCTTCGGCGTGGCCTTCCGCCTGCAGTACTACACGCCCGAGGAGCTCTCGCTCATCGTGAGCCGGTCGGCCTCCATCCTGAACGTGGCCATCGATGGCGAGGGTGCTCTGGAGATTGCCCGCCGCTCCCGCGGCACGCCGCGTTTGGCCAACCGCCTGCTGAAGCGCGTGCGCGATTGGGCCCAGGTGCGCGGCGACGGCTCCATCAGCGAGGACGTGGCCGCCGAGGCGCTCACCTTCTTCGAGGTGGACCATTTGGGGCTCGATGCGGTGGACAACCGTCTGCTGGAGGTGCTCTGCGTGCAGTTCGCCGGCCGCCCGGTGGGGCTGACCACCCTGGCCTCGGCTCTGGCCGAGGACCCCGATACCGTGGAGGACGTGTACGAGCCCTATCTTATGCAGCAGGGCCTTATGATGCGCACGCCCAAGGGGCGCCAGGCCACCACGGGTGCTTGGGAGCATTTGGGCCTGGTGCCGCCCGAGGGCTGTTAAGGAGCGAGCATGTTCGAGCAGGATTATCTGATGCGCATTATCGCGCAGCTTATGGGGGCTATTCGACGTTCTATGGAGCGGGCGGCCGGCGAGGAGGATCCCGACGGCGCGGCCCGTATGCTTGACGAGGCCCTGGGCGATGCCACCGGCTTGGATGGCGAGGCGCTGCTCTCGCTTGCGCCGGAATCCCTGGCTTCCATTCTGCAGGTGTCCGGTGTCGACCCGCATCTGACCGAGTACATAGCGCGCAGCCTCATGCTATCCGGGCGCTATTACGCTGAGGCGGGCCATGGGGCTGTTGCGGCGCTGCGCGAGGCTCAGGGGCGTGC
Source organism: Adlercreutzia shanghongiae (assembly GCF_035830635.1). Lineage (NCBI taxonomy): Bacteria > Bacillati > Actinomycetota > Coriobacteriia > Eggerthellales > Eggerthellaceae > Adlercreutzia > Adlercreutzia shanghongiae. The sequence continues at coordinate 34,188 of NZ_JAYMFI010000019.1, forward strand.
GGTAGCCGCCGCTTTCGGTCATGATGTGGGTGTCGCGCCCGTAAGCGACGAGGAAATAGAGGCTCTTCTTGCCGCATGTGATGGAGAAGCGTAAATTCCCCGTGAAAACCCGCGAACTTAGCGTATAGTTATAGCGCGCTTCCAAAAGGGAGCTGGGCTTCGCGCCCCATTGCTAGACCCTCTCGCGACGCGAGGGGGAGGAAAGAGGAAAGTATCATGGCGGAAGGCACTGTCAAGTGGTTCAACCCCGAGAAGGGCTACGGCTTCATCTCCCAGAATGATGGCGAGGATCTCTTCGTCCACTTCTCCGAGATCAAGATGTCGGGCTTCAAGACCCTCAACGAGGGCGACGCGGTGACGTTCGATGTGACCGAGGGTCAGAACGGCAAGCTGCAGGCGAGCAACGTGGAACGTCTCTAAGTTTTAGGAACCTACATGATGCTACAGGGCCCGGGAACATCCCGGGCCCTTTTCGTTTAAGCGAGGCGGTAGGCGATGGGGCGACCTTACGTCCGCCCCATCGTCGTCTAGATGTCCCAAGCGAGGAAGGCCCAGGTGACGGTGCGCGGCTCGCGCAGGCGCCAGGCTCCCTGGGGGACGCCCTTGCGGTCGGGCTTGCCCGCCTCGTCGTTGGGGACGAGATTCGCGTCGAGCCATTCGGTCAGGCGCGTGCGGGCGCGCTCGCGCTCGGAGGCGGTGGCCATCACGGCCGAGGAATCGTCGATCATGGCGGACAGCTTCTGGTAGGCATCCTCTTGGCTGGCGAAGGTGTCCTCGCGGGTGCTGTCGATGTAGCGCACCTCGGCCTTGATGCCCTCGCTGGCCAGGATGTTGAAGGCGTACAGGTAGTCGCGTCCGAGCACGCAGGGCAGCCCCACCGCCGCGAGGATGCGCTCGTCTACCCGCGGCGAGGAGCCGGTGGCCAGGGTGATGCACACCCGCCGGCGCGCCACGTCGGTCAGGCGCAGCAGCGATTCGCGCAAGTCGCCCGTGGCGATGGAGCGAGAGGCGAGGGCGATGTCGGTCATGCCCCCGCGCACGCCGAAGGAGGCCCAATCGTCTTCCCAGCTCATGAGCTTGGGAAACACGGTGCGGATGCCCTGGGCATCAAGGCGCTCTTGCATCTGGTCGAGCATGCCCTGGGAGAAATCGGCGGCGACCACCTTGTGGCCCGCCTCGCCGAGCGGCACCGCTAGAGCGCCCGTGCCGCAGCCCATGTCGAAGACGGTCTCGCCGGGGCGGATGGCGGCATATTCCAGGAACTTCTCAACATAGAGATTCGGCGCGTCTTTGGTGGTGAAGGTGGCCGAGCGCTTGTCCCAAAAGGCGGCGTCGTCGGCGCGACGGCGCCGCTTCTGGAACTCTTTCCACTCCGCGTTCCAGTCCGTTGAGCCGAGCAGGGGTGTAAATTCGTCGTGCATGGAGCCTCCAAGCCGTGTCGCCAGTCGTCCAGCCATTATACTTCTCAGGATGAAACCATGCGCTTTGCTGTTCTCCCAAGCGGAAAAGAGCGTAGAGGAAGCGTCCGGTGTTCCAACCGAGCGAGTTCCGCAGCGACTCGAACAGGACTAAACGTCCTGTTCGACAAAGCGAGGACTGTCTGAGCGAATTGGAATGCCGGACGCTTCCGAGCGGCGAAGGGCCGCAAGGAGAAGAGCAAAAACGACTTCGAGGAGAGCCCCATGCAGGTAGAGCTTCTGTACCATACGCCCGACCCCGAGCGCGCCATCGCCACGGCCGCGCGGCTGTGCTACGCGCCGGTGGGCGCGAGCGAGCTGATGGAGACCATGCCGCCCGAGCGGGTGCGAAGCGTGCTGTCCACCATCATGGGCTCGGGGCATTTCTCCACGCTGGAGCACGCGAGCTACACCTTCGCGGTGGACGGCGTGTCGCGCGCGCTCACCCATCAGCTGGTGCGCCACCGCATCGCCAGCTTCAACCAGCAGTCCCAGCGCTACGTGAAGTTCAAGGGCGAGATTCCCGTGGTGAAGCCGGAGACCGTGGCCGCCGATGCCGAGGCGAGCGAGCTGTTCGACGAGGCCATCGAGAAGGTGTGCGACGCCTATCGCGCGCTCGTTGAGGCCGGCGTTCCCGCCGAGGACGCCCGCTACCTTCTGCCCAACGCTGCCGAGACGAAGATCGTCATCACCATGAACGTGCGCGAGCTGCTGCATTTCTTCGAGCTGCGCTGCTGCAACCGCGCCCAGTGGGAGATTCGCGAGATGGCGTGGAAGATGCTGGAGCTGGCGCGTCCCACGGCGCCGTTCATCTTCGCCGACGCCGGCGCGCCCTGCGTGCACAGCACCTGTCCCGAGGGCAAGATGACCTGCGGTACGCCGTTTGCGCGCGTGGACCGCGCGACGCTGGACCTGTAGGGACGGCGGGCGATACCCATGGCCAAGCAGAAGAGCGACCTGTCCCGCGCCTTTTCCGAAGACGGGGCTGTGAAGACCCATGTGGGCGGCCAGGCCCTCATCGAGGGCGTCATGATGCGCGGCAAGTACAACTGGGCCGTGGCCGTGCGCGAGCCGAACGGCTCCATCTACGTGGAGGAGCACGACCTGAAAAGCGGCCAGGACAAGAACGGCTGGATGTACTGGCCGCTCGTGCGCGGCTGCCGGGCGCTGGTGGAATCGCTCATGCTGGGCTTCAAGGCGCTGGAGATTGCCGCCCTGCACGCCTTCGGCGACGAGGAGGGCGAGCAGAAGGCCGCCGCCGAGGCCGATTTCGTGGAAGCCGAGGCCGAGTTGGAGGGCGCCGCGGCCGTGGCGGCCGAGGAGGAGAGGCACGAGGGCTTCAGCTGGAAGCGCGACTTCGGGCATCCCGACGAGATGGTGGACGGTTTGGGCGCCCAGCGCACCCTGGAGGTGGCGAGCGAGCCGGCGTGCGAGCCGGCCGCTGCCGAAGCTGGCGGAGAAGCTGGCGGCAAGGACGAGGCCGCCGAGGAGGAGTTCGGCCATCGCGAGATGGTGATCTCCATGGTATTGGGGCTCGTGCTGGGCGTGGTGCTGTTCATCGTGGCGCCGGCGGCCGTGACCAACCTCATCGTGGGCGAGTACGACGACCACACCCTGGCCTGGAACATCGTGGACGGGCTTCTGCGCGTAGCCGTGTTCGTGTTCTACATCTGGCTCATCGGGCGCATGGAGGACATCAAGCGCATGTTCATGTACCACGGCGCCGAGCACAAGGCCATCCACTGCTTCGAGCACGGCCTTGACATGACGCCGGAAAACGCCCGCCCGTTCCCGCGGCTGCACGTGCGCTGCGGCACGGCCTTCCTCATCATGGTCATGGTCATCGCCATTCTAGTGTACACTGTCTTCCCCCTGAACGCCATTATCTCCGGCTTCGGGGTGCCCGACGGGCTGCCGAAGCTCGCGCTCGTCATTGTGGCGCGCATCGTGCTCATGCCGGTGATCGCGGGCATCTCCTACGAGATCACGGTGAAGTGGGCCGGGAGCCACCCGGACAACCCGCTTGTGAAGGTCATCCTGTGGCCGGGCATGCAGATGCAGTACCTGACCACCAACGAGCCCGACGATGCCCAGATGGAGTGCGCCATCGCGGCCATGAGGGCGGTGCTCGACCGCGAGGAGGCCGAGAAGGCGAAGGCGGCGTGCGCAGCATAGCCCAATGATGCCCCGGTCCGTCATAATTCCGTGCGCAAGGCGTTTCCCCGGCGAAACCGCCTGTTGACCTGGTGGCGATAGAATCACTCTCGGATATATAGGACGATACCTGAGAGGGGCGTGGTGGATGATGGAGCCGCTGATCTCCGCCAAGGACCTTAAGAAGAACTTCGGCAAAGTGGAGGCGCTGAAAGGCGTCTCCCTGCAAGTGGGCGAGGGCGAGAAAGTCGTCATCATCGGGCCGTCGGGCTCGGGCAAAAGCGTGCTCATCCGCTCCATCAACGGACTGGAGCGCCCGGATTCCGGCGAGCTTATCGTCAACGGCATCGACATGATGGCCAAGAAGGTGAACACCCGCAAGCTCGCGAGCGAAGTGGCCATGGTGTTTCAGGGCTACAACCTCTATCCCCATAAGACCGTGCTGCAAAATGTCACCTTCGCTCCGGAAAAGGTGCTGAAGGTGCCGAAGGGGGAGGCCGAGGCGGCGGGCCTGGCCTACCTGGAGCGCGTGGGGCTGTCCAGCAAGCTGGACAAGTATCCCGACCAGCTTTCCGGCGGTCAGCAGCAGCGCGTGGCCATCGCCCGTGCGCTGAACATGCATCCGAAGATTATGCTTCTGGACGAGCCGACGAGCGCGCTGGATCCCGAGATGGTCAACGAAGTGCTCGACGTCATCAAGTCGCTCGCCGAGACGAACATGACCATCGTCATGGTGACCCACGAGATGGGCCTGGCGCGGGACGCCGCCGACAAGGTGGTGTTCATGGAAAACGGCCTGGTGGTGGATGAGGGCACGCCGGAGTACTTGTTCGGGCCGACGTCCAACGAGCGCGTGCAGTCGTTCCTCTCGAAGATTCTGTGAGGGGTGGTCGGCATGGACGGAATGAGCCTCACGCGGCGCACCTTCGTGCGGCTGGCCGGCGCGGCGGCTGCCTGCGCGGCCTTGGGGGGAGCGGGATTCTCGCTTTCCGGCTGCGCGCCCCAAGGAGACGTGCTGCGCATCGGCACGAAGATCGACGTGCCCGGCTTCGGCTTTCAGAATCCGGAGACAGGAAGTGTGGAAGGGCTGGAGGTGGACGTGGCCCGCGAGCTGGCGGCGCGCCTGAAGGGCGACCCCAACGCGCTAGAGACCGTGGGCGTGAACGTGACCACCCGCGGAGCCATGATCGACAACGGTACGCTGGACGCGACGCTGGCCACATTCACCATCACTGATGTGCGCAAGAAGACCTACGATTTCTCGCGGCCCTACTATATCGACCACATCGGCGTGCTGGTGAAAAAAGACTCGGGCATCACCGATTTTGCGGGCCTTGACGGCAAGACCGTGGGCGTGGCGCTTTCGGCTACGACCAAAGACAAGCTGGGAGAGGCGGCCAAGGAGATCGGCATCACGCTGAAGTTCGCCGAGTACGCTACCTACCCCGAGATCAAGATCGCGCTCGTGGCCGGGCGCGTGGACGCGTTTTCCGTGGACAGTTCCATTCTGTTGGGCTATCAGGACGACACCACCTATCTGCTGCCGACGCAGTTTGCGCCCCAGGAATACGGCGTGGCCACGAAGAAGGGCGGCGCGTATTCAAAGCCCATCGACGACGCCATCGCCGCCATGGATGCCGACGGCACCCTGCGCTCGCTCAAGGAGCGCTGGGGGCTTTCGCTTACCACCGAGGCCGACGTGGAGGCCGAAGAGGCCGCCGGCGGCACGGGGCTTGGCGCGGGGGATCCCGCCGACGATGGTTCGGAAGGGGGCGCGTCCTGATGGGGGAGATTTTCGCACCCTATAAATGGGAGGCGCTCTTCCAGCGCTGGCCCGATATTCTGCAGGCCTTCGGCATGACCGTGGCCATCTCCGCGCTCGCGCTTGTCATCGCGCTTGGGCTGGGCTTCGTGTTCGGCGTGTTCTCCGTGTCGAAGTTCAAGGTGCTGCGCGGCATTACGCGCGTGTACGTCGAGGTGGTGCAGAACATTCCGCTGCTGTTGCAGGTGTTTGTGCTGTACGCGGTGTTCCCGCTGCTCGGCCTTACCATCGCATCGTTTTGGATCGGCGTCATCGCCATTGGCGTGTACCATGGCGGCTACATGTCCGAGGTGGTGCGCAGCGGCATCGGCTCGGTGCACCGCGGCCAGTTCGAGGCCGCCAAAAGCCAGGGCTTCTCGTCGGTGCAAACCATGATGCTCATCATCTTGCCGCAGGCCATGCGCATCATCTTGCCGCCGCTCGCGGTGCAGGCCGCGAATCTGGTGAAGAACACCTCGGTGCTCGCGCTCATCGCGGGCGGCGAGCTCATGTACTTCTCGAACTCGTTTGCCGGCGACACGAGCTACTACGGGCCGGCCTACGTGGCCGCCGCCGTGCTCTACTTCGCCATCTGCTTCCCGCTCTCGCGCGCCGCGGTGGCCTTGGAGCACCGCATGGGGTCTCACCGCCACGTGACCACCGGCGATGCCACCGAGTTGCTTGCGGCCGATGCCATGGAAGTGACGCCGGGCTCCCACGATATCACCGGACACGCATCGGCTGTGGCCCTGGCCGGCGGCGTGACCACCATGAGCCGCGGCACGACGAGTCTGGTCCCGGCGCGCCATGTGCCCTCGCCGCGCTATCCGCTGCACGGCTGGGAGGTTCGGATGGCCGTGACCGACGACGGCCTGAGGCTCGTGGAGGCCCGCGAGCTGGACGGCAAGATGCGCGCCGAGGCTCATCCTGTGGATGCCGAGGCGTTCGTCCCGCCCACCTACACTGGCAATCAGGCCGCCGAAATCGCCGACGATATCGGCCTGGAGCTCGCCCAGGAGGAGGATGCCTCTGTGGCCCGCAGCCGCCGCCGTGCCTGGCTGCGCCTGGGCGATCGCACCGAGCGGCGTCATTTCGGCCGCGCGCGGAGAAAGGCCAAGCGCGCCCGTCGCTGGTTGGACAAGCAGGAGCGCACCGCTAAGAACGCGCGCAAGCGGAAGGCCCGCGGCCGGAATCGGAAGGGAGGTGAGCGCCATGAGTGACATCGCCGCCTTGCTCACGTGGACGAACATCCGCTTTCTGCTGGAGGGGCTGGGGCTCACGCTCATCATCTCGGCGCTCTCTATCGTCTGCTCCATCGTTCTCGGCGCCGTCATCTCCATCATGCGCGGGTCGTCCTCCCGCGTGCTGTGCGGCATCTCCATCGCCTACGTGGAGCTGTTCAAGAACACGCCGCTTCTTCTGTGGATCATGTTCACGTTCTTCGTGGCCCAGCTGCCGCCGCTTCCCGCCGCGGTGCTCGCCTTCACGCTGTTCACGGCGGCCTCGGTGGCCGAGATTGTGCGCGGCGGCCTGGCGAGCGTGCCCGCGGGCCAGTACGAGGCTGCTCGCTCCCAGGGCTTCTCGGCGCCGCAGATGTACCTCTACATCATCTTGCCCCAGGCCCTGCGCAACATGGTGCCGGCGCTGCTCTCGCAGTTCGTGACCACTATCAAGGACACGTCGTATCTGTGGGGCGCCATGGCGCTGCAGGAGCTCATGGGCCGCGGCATGATTCTCATGAACAGCTACAACTCCACGGTGCAGATCTTCGCCATCTTCGGACTTTTGGCGCTCATCTACTTTATCGTCTGCTTCGCGCTCTCGCAGATCGTCCGCGCCTACCAAAGGCGGCTTAAGGGCGCCCGGTAGGGTCGCCCGGTAGGGCCTGTGTCTCAGCCCGTCTTGCCTTGCCCTCGGCGGCGCTGGGCAAGACGGGCCTTTTTGTTGCCGTTCCCACTTGACCATGACACGACGTCCAGGTTTACACTGCGTAGCTGACAGCAAATCTCGTCTGCGGTCAACGGCAGGCGAGCGGAATACGCGAGGAGCTGCTGGCTATGATCGAGAAACCTAAGACGAGCTTCGAGCTGATGAGCGAGGAATACGCGTGGCCGATGACGGCTGGCGAGGTGTCGAGGCTCACGGGCATCACGCGGCGCGCGCTGCGCCACTACGACAAGGAGGGGCTGCTGAAGGTCGCGCGAACGGGCGAGTTCGTGGCCAATGACCGCAAGCTGTACTATCCCGCTGATGTTGAGCGTCTCAAGCGCATCATGGTGCTCACCACCTACGGATTCCAGCTGAGCGAGGTGGCTGTCATTCTGGATGGCGACCTGAGCGTTGCCGATGCGCTCTCCATGCGGCTCGAAGAGCTGCGCCAGCAGGAGCGGCGCATTCGCAACCTCATTTTGTTTGCGCATTTCGCTGCCCTGGTGGGCGACGACGTGTTCGAGACCCTCGCCTTCGGCACGTCCGATATCGATGCTTTCGCCGAAGCCGTGAGGGGCACCGAGCGCTTCCGAGCGTACCTCGCGCGCCAGGAGGTGCTCTCCGAAGAAGAGCTTGATGCGCTTTGGAGCCGCTACTGCGATGTGGTGGAAGATTTTCTCGAGATTGATGGCGAGCTGTCGTTTGCCGCTATGGAGCTTGTGGTAGATCGCCTGCGCCAGTGGTTCGGCGACGCCTATTATCCCGCAGATGAGGGCGACTTGCTGTCGCTGTGGACGCTGTTTTCCGATGGGGCCGATGCGGCGGAGTTGGCCGAGGAAATCGGGGGAGTGGGAACGGCGGGCTTTCTGCAGGCAACGGTGTTCTTCGTGTGGGCCAAGCGAACGCTTGCGGGACTTGCCGAGCTGTGCGCGGCGACGGGCGAGGCGGCCTCGGAGGCCCCCCTGGGCGATGCGGTCCGCGATTACCTTGTGCGGCGCGTTGGGCTCGGGGAGGGCTGGATGGAGCGCGCCTTCGACCCAGACGAGTGCAGCGCCTTTTGCGATACCGTCTTGGGTTATCTGGCAAAGCTTATTGGCGACGAGGACGCTATGGAGCTGATGGGATTGGGCGATGAGGCCGATGCCTACCGCGAGTGCCTCGGCCGTCTGCTGGTCTGCGCCGATGAGCACGCCGGGGTGCGGCGCTAGAACGTCAGCAGGTCGCGGACCGGTGTGTCCAGCGCGTCGGCGATGCGGCCCAAGTCATCGATGCCCACACCGACGCGGCCGGTCTCGATGCGCCAGATATGGGACTTGCTGCTGCCGATCATGAGCGCCAGCTGACTTTGGGATAGGCCCTGCTCTTCGCGGACGGCGCGAACGGCTTTTCCCAGGGCCTGTCTTTTCTGCTCGACATTCATGAGGAAAGCATATGTGCTACCATTAACGAATCGACTTCAAATATGAAGCCAACCGATTACGCCACATCTTGTTTGGAAAAAGGAGGCCGCATGGCGATATCGAAAGCGAATGCAACAAAGAAGCTGAAGCTCATCGGTTTAGGGGCGCTTGTTGGATTGCTGGTGGGTGCGTTTTCCGTCTTCATGCTTTTCACTTACAATCCGCCTGATAAAGAGAACGAAGCCACTCTCGACGTATCGATTCTTATGAGCGAGATCGAGCGAATAAGTGAGCTAGCTACAGCGTCCCAGACATATACGGTGGTTGAAAAGGTCGAGAGCAACAGCAAGCTGTTTGACACAATCGACATTCCTTTTTCGGAGAACTTTTTCATTCTCACCTACATGGGCGAGGTTAAAGCGGGCGTGAATCTGGATGAGGCCCAGATCACTTTGGAGGGGACGACTGTGAAGGTGTCTCTGCCTCAGGCGACTATCCTGTCTGACGCTATCGACACGGCCAGTTTCAAGGTGCTGCATGAGCAAAACAACTTCCTCAACCCCATCGGCGTGGAGGATGTCACGCAATACATCGACGAGTCTCGCCAAAAGGCCGAAGCGGCTGCCATTAGCGGAGAGGTACTGACCGAGGCGCAAGCGAATGCCGAGTCGTCAATTAAAGCGCTTTTGAGCGCGGCAATCCCTGAGGGGTACGTTATTGAAGTGAGTTCTGCTGTTCAAGAGTAGTTTTGGCGCGGAAAGGAATGACCTATGAAGAAGATCATCGCAATGCTTCTTGCTGGATGGCTTGTTGTGTGCTGCGGCTGCGCACAGGTGGCCTCTTCGGCGGATGGGCAGCAAGAAGAAGTCGTATACGCAGATCAAGAAGCTGTAGAAGCCATCGGTCGAGGACTAGAAGAAAGATTCGACTATGCCGATGCGGTAGATGAGACGACAGGTGAAACCCTGGCCGAAGCTACAGAGATTGAGATTGAGAAGCTGGCGCCGTTCAGGTCAAGACTATTCGAAAGCTCGAAACTCCAGGAGAGGGTATTGGCATATTTAAACCTTCTCGAGGAGGCGAAAGAGCTGACAGGAGCTATGAGTGTCAATGACGACGCGTTTTATGACAGTTGGAATTCTCTATACGATCAGCGAGCAATGGCGCTCAAGGAGTTTGTCGACAGCTATGGGTTGATGGTTGATGAAGGGCACCAGTCCGCGCTGGACGATCTGCTTCGTCGAGGACGAGCTGTAGAGAAATCCGGAGCGGAGAATGAAGCTGTCGAGCAGCTAGTCGCTTCGCTCAACTTCGAAAAGACGAGCGACGAGGACGGATGGTTTTTCACCTATGCGGCTACAGGAGAAAACACCACAGAGCTTGATCTCGAAAACATCTCGCTCATACTTGCGCTCTATGATGGTGACGGCGTGAAGGTTGAGGAAACCTATGCAAGTACCAGTTCCTGGTTGCGCGGTGAAAAGGTTAGGTTTGAGGCAATAAGCGAAGTTGATGCTGCGGAGGTAAAGGTATCTCTGGATTCCTATTCGATTGCTGACTAATAGCGTTTAGGAGTTTTTTGTTTTTGGGCGGGAACGGGGCCGTTTCCGCCCAGCGGAGCGGCGATGTGCGGCTCTTGGGCGGGAGCGAGGACGTTTCCGCCCAGCGGAGCGGCGATGTACGGCTCATGGGCGGGAACGGGGCCGTTTCCGCCCGGCGGCGCGGCGATGTGCGGCTCTTGGGCGGGAACGAAGCCGTTTCCGCCCGGCAGTACGACGATACGTGACTTTTGGACGGGAACGGGGTCGTTTCCGCCCAAGAGCGGTGATTCGCTATTTGCGGGTGTGGGTTCAGTGGTGAAGATTGTGGCGCCGAATTGGCTTAGATCCGGGAAAACTAGTTTTTTGGAACCAGGAATCCGCTCGCGCGAAGGGGTTTAGCCCAAGTAGCTCAAAAATGGCAAATAGTCCTGGGCGCTTTCGGGGACGGCGAGGGTGATGTCCTGGCCCATGGCGTTGACGGTTACCACGGAGGGGTCGTCGTAGGTGGTGATGGTGGCGTCCGTGCCGCCGTAGCTTACCTCGGCCGATCCAGTCTTGGAGACGCCCGCAGGCAGGCTCGTCACCTCCCAGCTCTGGATGTCGAGCGCGTCGATGGCGGCATCTACCTGGGACGAGGGAAGCCCCGTAGCCTCGGAGATGCGGTCGACATTGCTGCGCAGGGCGTTTTCGGCCTTTGTTTTCAGGCCGGAGACGTCTAGGGCAGCGTTGGCAGCCGCGTTCTTGCCGCCCTCAAAAAGGCCGGCCAAGGGGTTTTGGAAGTTCTCGAAGGGGCCCTTAATGCCCATCTGGGGGAGTATGCCGAAAACGGCGATGACGAGAATGAAAGCGGCAATAAGGCCGACGAATGCTTTGACGATCTTGCTATCCACAAATGTCTCCTCGTGAGGGCGGGGCGGTGGCGCCCCTCTGTCTCGGGTGAGACCTTCGGTTCCGTTCACCATGTGCGAAGGCGCCGCCGGGAGTGCGTTGATGCTCTGTGTGCACGGGTCGAATGCTGCGATTCGACGGCGTCCGACATTCATAGTAACCTGCGCCGGGCGTCTTCATAAATCGACTACGGGACGCCCACGAAACGGTCATGGACCTTAAAGGAACCTTTCGCGGGCCTGGCAGGCGCCCAGGTGATATTTCGAACGGCGTTGCCTGCGGGATGCTTGAACGCGCGTTCGGACGGCGCGCGTTCGCGACTTCGGACGCGCGCACATTACGAGACTTTGTTCTTGCGCGGGGGTTGAAATCGTGTATCCTAAGCCCCACGCATGCGCACGGCCGGACGGCTTGTGCGGCTGCACAACAAAGACCCCGCGCACGTAAAAAGCTCAAGTTGGGGGAATCGTGCGAACGTGAAGGCCGCCTGGGCGGCCGTGAAGGAGGATGGTTCCGTGAAACTGGTCGTCACCGAGAAGAACGACGCCGCAGTAAAGATCGCCGACCTTCTGGGCGCTACCAAGCCCAAGGCCGACAAGGTGTTCAACACGCCGGTCTACCGATTTGAAGTCGAGGGGGAGGAATGGGTGACCATCGGCCTGCGCGGCCACATCCTGGAGCCCGACTTCGCCCCGTCTCTCATATACAAGAAGCGCGGCGGCTGGGAGGGCGTCACCGCCGAGGGCGAGGCGCTGCCCGCCGCCGTTCCCGCCGATCTGCCGAAGCCCCCGTTCAAAAAGAAGAAGCCCTTCACCGCCGATGGGGTAGACTTGAAGGGTTGGAAGATGGAGGCGCTGCCGTATCTGGTGTACGCGCCTATCGAGAAGCTTCCCAAGGAAAAGGACATTATCCGCTCGCTGAAGAACCTGGCGAAGAAGGCCGACTCCATCGTCATCGCGACGGACTTCGACCGCGAGGGCGAGCTCATCGGCTCTGACGCGTTGGCATGCTGCCGTCAGGTGAACGAGACGGCGCCGGTGTCGCGCGCCCGCTACTCTGCCTTCACCAAGCCCGAGATCACCCACGCGTTCGCAAACCTTGTTCCCATGGACGACGATCTGGCGAGTGCCGGCGCGTCCCGCCAGGATATCGACCTTATTTGGGGCGCGGTGCTCACACGCTATCTCACGCTGGTGAAGTTCGCCGGCTACGGCAACGTGCGCTCGTCGGGCCGCGTGCAGACCCCCACCCTGGCCATCATCGTGGAGCGCGAGCGCGAGCGCATGGCGTTTGTGCCCGAGGACTACTGGGTCATCCGCGGCGCTTTCGACGCCGGCGCGGCTGCCGGCCCCACGGCAGGCGACGGCCCCGAGGCCTTCGAGGCGCCCCATGCCACGGCGCGCTTCAAGGTTGAGGCCGAGGCCGACGCCGCCATGGCTCACGTGGAAGGCGCGGTAAGCGCCAAGGTGACCGCAGTCGAGAAGAAGCGCCGCAAGGTGCCGGCCCCCGTGCCGTTCAACACCACCTCGCTCATGGCTGCCGCATCTGCCGAGGGCATCTCGCCGGCGCGCTGCATGCGCATCGCCGAGAGCCTCTATATGGACGGCTACATCTCCTATCCGCGCGTCGACAACACGGTGTACCCCGATTCGCTGGACCTTGCCGAGGTGGTGAACGCCATCGCAGGCAATCCTGCCTACGGGCCCTACTGCAAGGAGCTTCTGGCCGCAGGACCTTTGAAAGCCACGCGCGGCAAGACGGAGACCACCGACCACCCGCCCATCTATCCCACGGCCAAGGCGACGCCGGACGACCTTTCCGCTGCCGACTACAAGCTGTACAACCTTATCGCCCGCCGTTTTCTGGCCACGCTTTCGGGGCCTGCCACGGTGGAGGGCACGAAGGTGACCCTCGATGTGGCCGGCGAGCCGTTCGTGGCCAAGGGCGACGTGCTGGCCGAGCCGGGCTTCCGCGCCATCTACCCCTACGGCCTGAAGAAGGACGAGCAGCTGCCGGCCATGGCCGAGGGCGCGACCATCGCCTTCAACGGCGCCACGTGCACGAAGAAGCAGACCGAGCCGCCCGCGCGCTACTCCCAGGGCAAGCTGGTGCAGGAGATGGAGAAGCTGGGTTTGGGCACCAAGTCCACCCGCGCCTCCATCATCGAGCGCCTCTACCAGGTGAAGTACGTGCAGAACGATCCCATCGAGCCCTCGCAGCTGGGCATCGCCGTCATCGAGGCGCTCGACAAGTTCGCGCCGCACATCACCCATGCGGAGATGACCGCCGAGCTGGAACATTCCATGGACCGCATCGCCGAGGGCGAGGTGACCAAGGCCGAGGTGGTGGACAAGTCGCGCCAGCTTCTGTCCGAGCAGCTGGAGAGCCTCATGCCGCACTCCGAGGAGGTGGCCGAGGCTCTGTCCGACGCCGTGGCCGCCGACGCCTACGTGGGCCCGTGCCCCAAGTGCGGCAAGGACCTGCAGCTGCGCGCGAGCCATAAGACCAAGTCGATGTTCATCGGGTGCGCCGGCTGGCCCGACTGCGACGTGACCTATCCGCTTCCCAAGGGCAAGATCGAGGCGGTGCCCGAGAAGTGCCCCACCTGCGGCATGCCCCAGGTGAAGGTGACCGCCTTCCGTAGCAAACCCCGCGTGCAGTGCATCGATCCGAACTGCCCCACGAACCAGGAGCCCGAGGTGGTGGTGGGGAAGTGCCCCGCCTGCGCTGAGCGGGGGCTCGACAAGCAGCTCATCGCCCGCCGCAACCCGCGCACGTTGAAGCGCTCCATCACCTGCGAGAACTTCGACGAGTGCCAGACGCGCTACCCGCTGCCCCAGTACGGCGACATTATTCCCACCGAGGAGGTGTGCGAGCACTGCGGCGCGCCCATGGTGGTCATCAAGACGGCCCGCGGTCCGTGGAAGCTGTGCCCGAACTTCGACTGCCCCGGCAAGGAGGAAGAGGAGAAAGCCAAGGGCGGTGCCAGGCGCGGCGCGAAGAGGAAGTAGCGTTTTTCCCGCAAAGGTTATTCCGAGGCGGCTTCTATCTCGCGGTAGAGGTCGCCTCCTTTTGTGTCCACGGCGACGTAGGTGGGGAAGTCCTTCAATGTGAGCTTGCGCAGGGCTTCGGTGCCGAGGTCTTCCCAGCCGATCATATCGCTTGCGGTGACGGCCTTGGCCAGAAGTGCGGCGATGCCGCCGACGGTGCAGAGGTAGATGCTGCCGGTGTCCTTGCAGGCCTGCACGACTTCGGGGCTGCGCTTGCCCTTGCCGATGGCGGCGACGATGCCAGCCGCGAAGAGCTGGGGCGTGGCGAAGTCCATGCGGCTGGCCGTGGTGGGGCCGACCGAGCCCAGGGGCCGTCCGGCGGCGGCCGGCGTGGGGCCGGCGTAGAAGAGCGTGGCGCCCTCCAGATCGAAGGGGAGGCGGCTGGTGTCTTCCAAGCATTGTAGCGCGCGCTCGTGGCCGGCGTCGCGCATGGTGTAGACGGGGCCCGAGAGCAGTACTTCGTCGCCCGCTTCCAAATCGGCCACGGCCTCGCGCGTGAGGGGCAGCGTGAGGGATACGGTTTTCGCCATGTTAGGCTCCCTTCGCAAGTTCGATGCTGGCGCTGCGCATGGCGCAGCAGCCCATGTTCACGGCCACGGGAAGCGCGGCGATGTGGCAGGGGGCCGTTTCCAGATGCACGGCCAGCGCGGTGGGAGTGCCGCCCAGGGCCGCAGGTCCGATGCCGAGCGCGTTCACCTCGGTGAGCAGTTCTTCTTCGAAGGCGGCCGCTTCGGTGCTTGCGGCGGGGGATCCCACGTCGCGCAGCAGGGCGTGCTTGGCCAGTCCCGCAACCTTGTCGAAGGTGGCTCCCACGCCAAGTCCGATGACGAGCGGCGGGCAGGCGTTGGCGGCCTTCTCGCGCACGCAGTCGAGCACGACCCGGCGCACGCCGTCGGCCCCGGCGCCCGGGGCGAGCATCACCACGCGCGAGGCGTTGTCCGAGCCGCCGCCCTTGAGCAGCACGTGCAGGGTGGCGCTGCTTCCGGAAACGAGCTTCAGCTCGCAGAAAGCGGGGGTGTTGTTGCCGGTGTTGGCGCGGTTGAACAGGGCGTCGTGCACGAGGGACATGCGCAGGCGACCGTCGGTGTAGGCTCGGGCCACCGCATCGTTTACCTGGCTGAAGATATTCCCCGGAACGGCCAGCTCCTCGCCCACCTCCAGGCACACCCAGACGCTGCCGGTATCTTGGCACAGCGGGACGTTGTCGGCCTGGGCGATGGCGGCGTTTTCCAAAATGCGCCCGAGCACGCCGGCCGCGCGGCTTTCAGGCTCGGCGTTGTCACGGGCCGCCTCTACGGCCTTCCGGAAATCGGGCCGAAGCGTCACCGCGCACTGGCGGATCGCATCGTAAACGGCTGCCCCCACGGCGGAGGCGTCAAGCGTGCGAGTCATGGCTGCCTTTCGTTCGGTTGCGTGCTGCGCTGTTCGCATTTTACGTTCGAAGGCCGATTATCCGACAAAAAAGGGAGTTGGTAGAGTCCAACGGCGGTTCCTGGGGCTATTTTTCGTCAGAATTAAGCACTTTCGCTCTTGAAAACGGTGCATGAGTTCAATGAAAGACTCTACTAACTCCGGTTTTTGGGAAAAAGAGCAGGGGCAATGGTGGAACTTGTGCGCAGGGGCGGGGCAAGCGGGCGCGAGAGAAGACGGATTGGGTACAATAAACGGGTTATATGGGAGGTTCGTTCAAAGGATCCGAGTTCTATGAATATCGCAGAGGAATCGCTCGCCAAGCACGGCGAATGGAAGGGCAAGCTCGCCTTCGAGCCGAAGATGCCCATCGCCGACCGTCACGACTTGGCCGTGGCCTACACGCCCGGCGTCGCCGAGCCCTGCAAGGCGATCGCCGAGAATCCTGAGGCGGCTTACGACTACACGCTGAAGGCGAACACCGTGGCCGTCATCTCCGATGGCAGCGCGGTGCTGGGTTTGGGCAACATCGGACCCGAGGCGGCCATGCCGGTCATGGAGGGTAAGGCGGCCCTGTTCAAGGCCTTCGGCGGCGTGGACGCGTTCCCCATCTGCTTGGATACCCAGGACACTGAGGAAATCATCGAGACCTGCATCCGCATCGCGCCGGGCTTCGGGGGTATCAACCTCGAGGACATCGCGGCGCCCCGCTGCTTCGAAATCGAGGAGCGCCTCAACGATGCGCTCGATATCCCGGTTTTCCACGACGACCAGCATGGCACGGCCATCGTGGTGCTCTCGGGCATCATCAACGCCCTGCGCCTTGTGGGCAAGGACAAGGAGACGGCTCGCGTGGTCGTCAACGGCGCGGGCTCGGCGGGTATCGCCATTGCGAAGCTGCTGCTCTCCTACGGCTTCGCCAACGTTACCATGTGCGACATCCGCGGCATTTTGAGCTCGTCTTACGAGGGCATGAACCCCGCTCAGAAGGCCATGCTGGACGTGACGAACCGGGAAGATAAGGCCGGCACGCTTGCCGACGCCATGGAAGGCGCCGACATCGTCATCGGCGTCTCGGCCCCCGGGGTCATCACCGAGGAGATGGTCGCCTCCATGGCCGACGACGCTATCGTGTTCGCCATGGCCAACCCCACGCCCGAGATCTTCCCGGACGAGGCCAAGGCCGGCGGTGCCCGCGTGGTGGGCACGGGGCGCTCCGATTTCCCGAACCAGGTGAACAACGTCATCGCCTTCCCGGGCATCTTCAAGGGGGCCCTCGAGGCGCGCGCCGAGCGCATCACCGAGCCTATGAAGGTCGCTGCCGCCGAGGCGCTGGCGGCGCTCGTGTCCGACGACGAGCTGACCGAGGAATTCATCATGCCCGACCCCTTCGACCCGCGGGTGGCCGATGCCGTGGCCGCCGCCGTGCGCGAGTGCGCCCTGGCGGCGCGAAACGAGGGCTAGGTATCGTGTCGACCGGTTCGAACAAGGGCACCTTCGTCACCTTCGAGGGCGGCGACGGGGCCGGCAAGTCCACGCAGATTCGCTTCCTCGCGCGTCTTTTGGAAGAGCGCGGACGGGAAGTGGTGCGCTTGCGCGAGCCCGGCGGCACGGCCGTGGGCGAGGCGCTGCGCGCGGTGGTGCTCGACCCGGCCCATAAGGTTATGAGCGACAGGGCCGAGCTGCTCATCTACGAGGCGGCTCGGGCCCAGATCGTCGACGAGGTCATTCGCCCGGCCCTCCAGCGCGGGGCCGTGGTGCTGTGCGACCGCTTCTACGACTCCACGGTGGCCTACCAGGGGTGCGGCCGAGGCATCGATGCCGCCTTCATCGATGCGGCCAACCGCTTTGCCTGCGACGGCGTGGCGCCGGATGTGACGGTGCTGCTTTTGGCCTCGGGAGCCGCGGTGCGCTCGCGTATGGACCGGCGCGCCGGCGCCGACCGCCTCGAGCTAGCGGGAGACGCCTTCCATCGCCGAGTGGCCGAGGGCTTCGACCAAATTGCCCTGGCCGAGCCCGAGCGCGTGAAGACGGTGGAGTCGCGGGTGCATCGGGCCGATACGTTTCGCGCGGTGCTCAAGGCGGTATCGGACGTGCTGCCCGAAGCGGCCGAGGCGTTGGCGGACGGCACCGATTTGGACGGCCTTGTCACCGACGAGATGGCGGCCAAGCGCGCCGAGCGGCTCGCCGCCGAGCGGGCCGCGCGAAAAGCCGCCGCACCGGCGCAGGGGGAGGCGCAGCGTGGCTGATGCCTTCGAGAACATCCTCGGCCAGCCCAAGGTGCGGGAGTTTCTGCGCGCGTCGGTGGTATCCGAGCGCGTGACCCAGGCCTACCTGTTCGTGGGGCCGGCCGGATCGAACAAGACCCAGGCCGCCTACGCGCTTGCCCAGGCGCTCATGTGCCCGAAGGGTCCGTGCGGCCCGCGCGGCGGCTCGTGCGGCGACTGCGACCGCTGCGGCCGCATCGTTCGACGCAAGCATCCCGACGTGCGCTACTTTGCGCCCGCTGGCGCCAACGGCTATTTGGTGGAGCAGGTGCGCGAAATTGTGGCCGACACGGCCTTGGCTCCCATTCAGGCGGACAAGAAGATCTACATTTTGGACCGCGTGGACCAGCTGGGCGCCGCCTCGGCCAACGCCTTTTTGAAAACGCTGGAAGAGCCGCCCGCCGATGTGGTGATGATTCTGCTCGGCCGCACCCGCGAGTCAGTGCTGCCCACCATTGTCTCCCGTTGCCAGGTGGTGCCCTTCCGCCACATTCCCGCCTCCGAGGCTGCGGGCATCGTGGCCCAGAACACCGGGGCCGCCCTGGACCAGGCGCGCCAGGCCATCGAGGCCTGCGGCGGCTCCATCACGGCGGCGGTGGCGTTTCTGCGGGCGCCCGCCAACGAGCGGCTCGCCTTCCGCACGCGCCTGTTCTCGGATCTGGGCATGCTCGCCCGGGCCGACGATTGGGACGTCATCGAGATGGCCCGCTCGCTGGTGGAGGCCTCCAAGGCGCCGCTCGACGAGGTGCGCGCCTCCCAGGAGGCCGAGCTCGCCGAGAACGCGGACTTCCTCGCGAAGTCGGCCATCCGCCAGATAGAGGCGCGCAACAAGCGCCAGCTGTCGGCCAAGACGAGCGAGTATCTGCGCCAGACCACCGCCATGGTGCGCTCGTGGCTGCGCGACGGGCTCATGGTGGCCTGCAACACGCCGGAGCTCATCATCAACACCGACCAGCGCGATACGCTGAACCGCTTGTTCGCCGGCCACGATGCGGCGGCTCTCGCCGCGGCGTGCGCCAAGGTGGACGAGTGCGAGCGGGCGCTGGCCTATAATGTATCCCCAGAAACGTGCCTGGACACGTTGCTGTTCGACGTAAGAGAGGTTATCAATGGTTCGGGTCGCACCGATTAACTTGACCTTCAATCCCCGGACGCTTTGGTTCGATCCGGGCGATTTGCCCATAGAAAAAGACATGCCCGTGGTGGTGCGCACCGCCCGGGGCACCGAGTTCGGCATCGCCGCGAGCGAGGTCATCGAGGTGTCCGAGGAGCAGGTGAAGTCGCTGAAGAGCGCCCTGCGCCCCGTGGAGCGCATCGCCACCGAAGAGGACATCGAGCGGGCCGCCGAGATGGAGGAGAAATCCGCCGAGGCCCTGCCGGTGTTCAAGGAGATGGCCCGGGAGTACCACGAGGATATGCACCCGGTTTCCGTGGAGTTTCTGCTCGACGGGGACAAGGCGGTGTTCTACTTCGAGGCCGAAGAGCGCATCGATTTCCGCGAGCTGGTGCGCAAGCTGGCCAGCCGCTTCCACGTGCGCATCGACATGCGCCAGATCGGCGTGCGCGACGAGGCCCGCATGGTGGGCGGCATCGGCCACTGCGGCCAGGAGCTGTGCTGCAAGCGGCTCGGCGGCGAGTTCTGCCCCGTGTCCATCCGCATGGCCAAAGAGCAGGGGCTCTCGCTGAACCCGCAGAAGATCTCCGGTCTGTGCGGGCGCCTCATGTGCTGTCTGCGCTACGAGTTCGACGCCTACAAGGACTTCAAGAGCCGTGCGCCGAAGATCAACGGCACGGTGCAGACGCCGGCGGGTCCTGCCAAGGTAATCGACCACGATGTGCCCCGGGAAATCATCTCGCTGAAGGTTGAGGGGGAAAAGCCCGTGAAGGTGCCCCTGGCCGATTTCGACGAGGCGCCCGAGGGCCAGAATCGCCCGAACACCGTGGGCGAGGAGGCTTGGGAGGAGGCCACTGCCGAGCACCGCGTCATCGGCGGCGAGGCGCTCATCTTCACGACGAGCCAGTTCACCGGCTCCGACAAGCTGGCCGAGGGGGCCAAGGTGCGCCATACCGGCGGCGGCGCCCGCAAGAGCGCCAGCGAATCGGGCCGCAGCCGTCGGGGCGGCTCCGAGGGCCGCGGGCGCGGCGGATCGCGCGGCGGGTCCTCCTCGACGAGCGCGCCGGCGGCACCGCCGCGCAAGCGCCGCCGCTCGACGAAGCTCTCGGCGGGCGACGACGGGCACGGCTTGGAGCGCGTGTCCACCTCCCGCGAGGAGGGCAAGGGCGGCGAGGGCGCCGCGGCGCCGAAGGTGCGCCGCCAGCGCTCCGGCTCCGGCTCTCGTCCCAAGGACGGCTCGCGCGGCCAGGGCGGTCTGGGCGCCCAGAACAAGAACGCCCAGGGCAAGAACGCCCAGGGCAAAAGCGGCCAGGGCGGCGCGGGCAAGCCCAAGAGCGGCGCGCCCCGTCCCGGCCAGAAGTCCTCGGGCCTGCGCGCCGACCGCCCCGAGGGGCAGCGCGGCGATAGCGCCAAGCAGGGCGAGGGCGCGCCCAAGCCCCGTCGCCGGCGGCGTTCCCGCAAGCCCAAGGGCACCGGCGGCGAGAGCGCGCCGCAGAACGCCGGCGGCAGCAAGGGAGGCTCCGAGTAGATGAACGTGGATTACGCGCTGCTCACCGATCTGTACCAGATCACCATGGCCCAGGGCTACTGGGATGCCGAGAAGGCGGGCGAGGAGGCCTGCTTCACCATGTACTTCCGCGACTATCCCTTCAAAGGGGGGTATGCGGTGGCCTGCGGCATGGCCCAGCTGGCCGATTTGGTGGAGAACTTCCGGTTCTCCGAGGAGGACATCGCCTATCTGGCGACGCTGGATGCGCCCGCCGGCGGCAAGCTCTTCGCCCCGAGTTTCCTGGACTACCTGCGCGATCTGCGCCTCACGGTGGACATCGACGCGGTGCTCGAGGGCACCATCGTGTTTCCCCATGAGCCGATCGTGCGGGTGACGGGCCCCATCATGCAGTGCCAGCTCATCGAGACGGCGCTGCTGAACATGGTGAACTTCCAAACGCTCATCGCCACCAAGGCCGCGCGGGTCTGCCGCGCCGCCAAGGGGCGCTCCGTGGCCGAGTTCGGCCTGCGCCGGGCCCAGGGTCTTGGTGGGGTGTGGGCCTCGCGCGCGGCGGTGGTGGGCGGCTGCGCCTCCACGTCCAACGTGCTCGCCGGCAAGCTTTTCGACATCCCGGTCTCGGGCACTCACGCCCATTCCTGGGTCATGTCCTTCAGCGACGAGCTCACCGCTTTCCGCGAGTACGCCCGCATCTTCCCGAACAACTGCATCTTGCTTGTGGATACCTACGACGTGGAGCAGGGCATCAAGAACGCCATTACCGTGGGGCTTGAGATGCGCGAGCGCGGCGAGCGCCTTGCCGGCATCCGCATCGACTCGGGCGACCTGTCGTGGCTCTCGAAGATGGCCCGGCGCATGCTGGATGCGGCGGGGCTTGTCGATTGCGGCATCGTGCTCTCGAACGACCTGGACGAGTACACGATTCAGTCGATGCTGGACGAGGGGGCCGACGTCATGTCGTTCGGCGTGGGCACCAAGCTCGCGAGCGCCTACGACCAGCCGACCCTCGGCGGCGTCTACAAGCTGGCGGCCGTGCGAAAGAGCGCCGAGGCGCCCTGGACGGCGCGGCTGAAGATTTCCGAGTCGGCGGCCAAGCTCACCACGCCCGGCGTGCTGGATGTGCGCCGCTACTACCTGGAGAGCGGACGCATCGCCGGCGACATGGTCTTCGACGTGAACTACGTGCCCGACGCCCGCGAGGTCATCGTGGACCCCATGGACGACCTGCGCCAGAAGAACCTGTCGGGGCTGCGCTACGAGACGCTCCTGCGGCCTTTGGCCCGCGCCGGCAAGGTGGCGCTTTCGCCCGAGGACCGCTCGGCCATGGCGGCGCGCGAGCGCGCCTGTGGAGGTTTGGAAACCCTTGACGAGACGCAGTTGCGCATGCTGAACCCCCACACCTATCCTGTTGGACTTGAGCTGGGCCTAAATGAGCGCCGCCGGGCGCTTGTGGCCGAGCTGCGACACATCGTATAGAGAGGACGCTCTATGGCGAACTGCCACTTGATCATTGACTCCTGCTGCGATCTGCCCGCTCACGTGGTCAAGCAGGAAGGGGTCACGCTCATGAGGTTCCCCTACACCTTAGACGGGGGCACCTTCGAAGACGATCTGTTCGAGACCACTTCGGCCGAGGCCTTCTACGGGGCCGTGCGCAAGGGCGCCGAGCCCACGACCGCCCAGGTGTCGCTGCAGACCCTCACGGAGACGTTTACCGCGGCGGCTCAAGAGGGCACGCCGGCGGTGTATCTGGCGTTTTCCAGCGGCCTTTCCGCTTCCTACGACGCTGCCTGCGTCGTGCGCGAGCAGGTGCTCGCCGAGTACCCTGAGTTCGAGCTGCATATCGTGGACACGCACTTGGCCTCGGTGGCCGAGGGCTTGCTCGTCTACGAGGCGCTGGTGCAGCACAAAGGCGGCATGTCCGCCGCCGAGCTGGCCGCCTGGGCCGAGGAGGCGCGCTGCTTCGTGAACGAGGAATTCATGGTGGAGGACCTGGAGGCCCTGCGCCGCGGCGGACGCATCCCGGCGTCGGTGGCCGTGGCCGGCGCCGCCCTGGATGTGAAGCCGCTGCTCGTTATCGCCGAGGACGGCAAGCTCGCCCTCACCGGCGTGGCCCGCGGGCGCAAGAAGGGCATCAAGCAGCTGGCCGAGTTCTACAAGAAGAACGCGGACGCGGCCGGTGCGGCGCATGTGGCCATTGTGGGCCATGCGGACTGTCCCAAGGACGCCGCGCGCTTGAAAGAGGCCCTGGAGAAGGAAGACCCGGGCCTGATGATTCTCACCTGCAGCATTGGTCCGGTCATCGGGTCGCATGTGGGTGCCGGCATGGTGGCCGTGGTGTTCTGGGGCCGCGACAAGCGCGAGAACCTTTCGGTGGCCGACCGTATTGCTCGCAAGGTGAAGGGGGAGAAGTAAATGGCGAACCTGTACGCCTACCGCGGGGCTCCGTCGTTCATCGGCGCGGTGGCTGATCGTCTGGCCGATGCCGGTTTTTCCCGCGTGGAGGACGTGGCCTCGGCGGACATCGTCGTGACGTACTGCACGTCCGGCTCGGCGCTGGAGGATCTGTACTTCGGCGACGGCGGGCTTATCACGAGCGCGGCGCCGGGGGCGGTGCTGGTGGACCTGTCGGCTACCACGCCGAACTTCGCCCGGGAGATCAACGCGGTGGCCACGGTGAACGACCTGGTCATGGTGGAGGCGCCGGCGACGGTGCGCTCGCTGGTGGCCGAGGATGCCTTCGCTCGCGACAACCTTATGGGCCCGGTGGCTACCGAGTCCGAGCTGACCGATGAGGTGCGCCGCCTTCTGGACGCCCTTTTCGGCGAGGTGGTGGAGGTGGGGGCGCCGGGGCGCGCGCAGCTTCTGCGCAACACCCACACGCTGCCCATGGCCGCCGATTTGGTGAGCGCCATCGAGGCCGTGGCCTTGGACGACGCCTCGGCCCGTTCGGTGGGCGCGCTTGATGCCGACCAGATTCCGCTGTTCAGCCCTGTGAGCGCTGACCCGGTGGTGCGCGCGGTGCGTCAGCAGCGCTTCACGGGCGCTTACACCGCCGAGATGCTGCTGTGCGAGCTTTCGGCCGCGCTCATGGCCGCCGACGATGCCGAGGTGATTTTGCCGGGCGTTGAGGCGACCATGCACTTGCTGGAGCTTCTCGTGGTTATCGGCGGGGCCGACATGGCACCGGCGGCGCTTTCCCTCGTGTACCAGGACGAAGCGGCGGGTGCTCGGGCAGGGCTCGACTGGACCCGTGCCGAGCAGGCCTACGGGCACCCGGCCTCGGAGGAGGACGAGGACTGGAGCGCCTACGACGACGAGGACGGCTGCGGCTGCGGCCACAATCATGCCCGCGAGGATCACGACTACGACGACTACGACGACTTCGCCCCCTACAACGACGACTTCGACAACTTCGACTTCCGGAGCAACTAATCGTCATTTTCGTCACAAAAAAGCGGTTTGTTTGCAGTGCAGGGCGGAAAATCGCGGCTGAATCGGCTGATTTGGAGCGAAAATCCCGGTTTTGGCGGCTCGTATCTCGACGCAACTGCTAACAACTCGGCTTTTCGTGCAAATTTGGGCTTGAAAGTGAGAGCGAAGGGAACATGCGGTGCGAATTGTGCCCTCGTGCGTGCGGGGCAGACCGGGCGGCGGGGGAGCGCGGGGTGTGCGGGGCCGATGGGCGGCTTCTGGTGGCCCGGGCGGCGCTGCACTTCTGGGAGGAGCCGCCGATTTCCGGCGAGGGGGGCAGCGGCACCATCTTCTTCTCCGGCTGCCCGGTGCGCTGCGTCTACTGCCAAAACGCCGACATCGCCTTGGGCGAGCACGCTCGCGAGATCACCGTGGAGCGCCTGGCGGCCATTATGGGGGAGCTTGAGGCGACCGGCGCGCTCAACATCAATTGCGTGACGCCCACGCACTACGCGCCGCAGATTCGCGAGGCCGTGACGCTGGCGCGGGCGGCGGGCCTGGCACTTCCCGTGCTGTGGAACACGAGCGGCTACGAAACGGTGCGCTCCGTGCGCGACAACGCGGGCTTCGTCGATGCCTATCTGACCGACTTCAAGTACGCCGATGCCGAGCTGGCCCGGCGCTACTCCCATGCGCCCGACTATCCCGAGGTGGCCCTCGCGGCTCTCGGGGCCATGGTGGAGGCGGCCGGCGCGCCGCGCTACGACGAGCATCGCGGGCAAGAGCGCCTTGTCTCGGGCGTCGTCGTGCGCCATCTCGTGCTGCCCGGTGCGCTGGAAAACTCCAAGGCCGTCGTGCGCCTTCTGCACGAGCGCTTCGGCAACGCCATTCGGCTGTCTCTGATGAACCAGTACACGCCGGTCATTGCGCGCGCTGCCGAGGAGGGCGACCAGCGTGCGGCTCTGACGCTGGCGGCCTGTCCGGAACTGGCCGAAACGGTGCCCGATGCGGAATACGAGCAGCTGCTCGATTACGCCGACGCCTTGGGCGTGGAAGACTACTTCTGGCAGGAGGGCGGGGCCGCCGAGGAGAGCTTCATCCCCGCCTTCGACTTTACGGGCGTGTAAGGCGCGTGGACGGAGCTGGTCTTTTCGGGAGAAGAATCTCTCTGTATAGTGTAGGATAGACCCAGCAACGTACCGCAGCCGTTTGTCGGGCAGCCGGCTTGGGCTTGCGTTTTCGAGAGGAGCCCTTGTGGTCAAAATCGTCACCGATTCGGTCGCCTCCATTCCCGCTGAGGTGGTGCGGGAGCGCGACATCGAGGTGGTCTCGCTGTTTGTGAACCGCGAGGGGCGCGAGTACCGCGAGGCCGACATGGATGTGGAGGCCTTCTACGAGGACATTGCCGACATGATCGACAACCCGCCCACCTCCAGCCAGCCCTCCCAGCATGCGCTGGAGGCCCTTTTCGAACGGGCCGCCGAGGCCAAAGACGAGGTGCTGGGCGTTTTCATGTCGTCGAAGATGTCAGGCACCTTCGAGGGGGCCGTGCGCAGCGCCCGCGTTTGCAAGGAGCGCTTCGAAGAGTTCCGCTGCACGCTCATCGACTCCACGTCGAACTGCGGCGACGAGATGTTCGCCGTGCTGGATGCCGCCGATGCGCGCGACGCGGGATCGGGGCTCGAGGCGTGCGCCCAGGCGGCGGTGGGGGCGGTTGCGTCCTCGCGTTTCATCTTCGCGCCGGAGAGCCTGGCATTTCTGAAGGCGGGCGGTCGCATCGGCGGTGCCTCGGCGCTGCTCGGCGGCCTGCTGCAGATCTCGCCCGTGCTCACCGTGGCGGATTGGGAGACGGCCACGCTTGCCAAGGTGCGCACATGGAAGAAGACCCTGGCGCGCATGGTGGACACGTTCAAGGAAGACGTGGAGGCCTGCGGGCTCAAGCGGGTGGTCGTGCACTACATCGGCTCGGCGGCGCCGGCCGTTGCCTGGGCCCGCGAGGCCATAGAGCCGGTGGTGGGGCACGCGGTGGACGTGCTGCCGGTGAGCCCCGTCATCGGCGTGCACGTGGGGCCGGCCGTGGGGCTGGCCTACGAGTGCGAGCGCCCGGTGCCCGGCAAGTTCACGCAGCCGACAAGCGAGCTGGTGTTCAGCCTGTAGAGGGCGACAGGTCCGCAAGGCACGTCGTCGGGCGCGCCCTGCTCAGCGCCGCGCGAGGGCCTTCGGGTCCTCTTTCATTTCGGTGAGGTTCTTCCAGAAGCGCTTGGGCATGAAGCGGCGGCGCAGCTCGGGGTTCACGCGGGCGTCGATGGAGACGCTGCGGTAGAACGTGCGCCAGGCCTCGGCATAGAGCGCCTCGTCGGCAGTGGTTGAGGGCAGGGCGCGGGCCAGATCGCCCTGGCCCGCCGTGTTCACCAGATACCAATCGCCGCCGTCGTAGACGCCGGCCATCTCGTGCACCTCGTCGTAGATGACAAAGGGCATGTCGGAGAGCCGCTCGACGAAGTGGTCCATGATAAGCGGAATGACGGCGGCCTTGGGGTTGCAGCGGGCGAACCAGAGGTTTGCGCCCTCGCCCCCCAGATGCTCGAAGCGGATGAACTGGCGCATGTGCTCGCACTCCTGGCTGATGGAGCGGGAAATCTGGAAGAGGCGCTCCACGGCCGGATGGGTGATGTCCGAGAAGGCGCGGCCCCGCTGCTTGGGGCAGGGGCCCATGCCGCCGCGACCCTGGCAGTTGGCGCGCTTGCGGCAGTGGTCGCAGTCGCGGCGCTTCTGCTCGTCGATGGCGTAGCGCACGAAGCGGTAGGCCGCCGTGCCCGCGTCGGGCTCGTCGGAGACGGCGGCGCGCTTGAGGGCCAGGACCGCCTGCCAGCCGCAACGGTTCCGCACGCCGCGCAGCACGCGCAGGGCGAAATCCGGATTGGTCTCAATGGTGGCGACGCGCTGGCCGAGCCGGGGCTGCAGGCGCCGGGCGGGTTCGACATCGGTGGGCTCTTCGTGGTTCGCGTAAGAAGAGAAGATGGCTGTGAGCAGGCCTTCCAAGGTGCCATCGTAGGCGTAGGCCACCTCGTCGTAGAGTTCGGGGGAATCGCTCACGATGCGCTCCTACGCGACGGCCTTCGCGGCCGCGAGGGCCGTGCGCTGGGCCGCGAAGGCGACCTCGAGGGCCGCTTGGTTCGCGGCGGAAGCCTCGGGCAGCACCGGCGGTTGCTCGACCGACTCGAAGAGCGTCATCTGGCCCGGGACCGCCTTGGCCGCGCGACGCCCGTGGCGTCCGCCGTCAATGGGGGCCGACAGGCGCGCGTGCAGGGCGTCCCGCGAGAAATCTATCCCCGAGCCGCCCCAGGCGCCGTTCATGGTGATGAAGTAGCGCGCCCGCTTGTAGGCGACGCCGAGCTTTCTCAGCTCCGCCTCGCCGAGCGTGGACTGCCGCCGCGCCCGGCAGATGAGCTTCGCCCCGCGCACGCCGATGCCCGGCACGCGCACGAGAGCTTCCAAGGGCGCGGTGTTCACTTCCACGGGGAAGAAATCCAGGTGATTGAGCGCCCAGTTCGCCTTCGGGTCCAAATCGGGGGCGAGAAAGGGGTTCTCCGCGTCGATGATCTCGCTTACGTTAAAGCCGTAGAAGCGCATGAGCCAGTCGGCTTGGTAGAGCCGGTGCTCGCGGTTGAGCTGCACGGCATCGGTGGAGGGGAGCAGCGGGTTTTTCACCACGGGCAGATAGGCGCTGAAGAACACGCGCTTCAGGTTCACGGTTTGGTACAGCGATGCCGATAGGTTCAGAATCTGGAAATCGCTTTCCGGAGTGGCACCGATGATCATTTGCGTGGACTGGCCGGCCGGGGCGAAGGCGCGGCTTTTGCGCACGGGCAAGGCGCGCGACTGGTACATCGTGAGCCTCTTGCGACGGCTGGCGCGGCTTTCCTTGTCCTCGGCAATGGACTCGTGAATGTGGCGCATGGGCGAGAGAATGGCATGGCGCGACTTGGCCGGTGCCAAAAGTCCGAGGCTTTGCTGGCTGGGCAGCTCGAGGTTCACCGAGAGACGGTCGGACAGACGTCCCAGCGCATCGAGCAGCTCTACCGAGGTGCCCGGAATGGCCTTGGCGTGGATGTAGCCGCGAAAGCCGTACTCTTCGCGCAGGATGCGCAGGGCCTCAACCATAAGCTCGCTCGTGCGATCGGGGGAGCCGACCACGCCGGAGGAGAGGAAAAGCCCCTCGATGCAGTTGCGACGGTAGAACCCGATGGTGAGGTCGGCCAGCTCGCGCGGGGTGAAGGACGCCCGCGTGACGGCATCGTTGCTCTTGCGGTTTACGCAGTAGGCGCAGTCATAGGCGCACACGTTGGTCATGAGCACCTTGAGCAGGGTGATGCAGCGCCCGTCCGGCGTGAACGAATGGCAGCATCCGGCGTTGCTCGTCGCTCCCAGCTGCCCCTTCTTCCCCTCGCGCTGAACGCCCGAGGAGGTGCAGGCGACATCGTACTTCGCCGCATCGGCGAGAATCTCCAGCTTCTCGATGAGGTTCATCGCGCCGCCCCTTCCATCGCTGACTTAAACGGGCACACATGTTCGCCCGAATGAATGTACGCTATGCTACCCGAATGGATGTTCGCGTGTCAAGCAACGCGTCGTTGCGACGCCTCGGTGGCCCGGCCATGGGGGCCCGCGCTCGCGCCCGCGGCTGTTTTCGCCGGCTTTGCGGAAACGGGTGGGGGAATCGGGTATCATGTTCCCCATGGAAAATATGAGGGCGAACCTCATGGGACGAAAGGGCGGCCATGGAGGCTTACAAGCGCGAGTTCATTGAGTTCATGGTGGAAAGCGACGTGCTGAAGTTCGGCGACTTCACGCTGAAGAGCGGGCGCAGGTCGCCGTTCTTCATGAACGCGGGCGCGTACGTGACCGGCGAGCAGCTGCATCGGCTGGGTCTGTACTACGCCCAGGCTATCAACGACAACTTCGGGCTCGATTTCGACGTGGTGTTCGGGCCGGCCTACAAGGGCATCCCGCTGGCGGTGGTCACGGCCATGGCGCTTGAGGAGCTCTATGGCAAAAAGGTGAAGTACTGCTGCAACCGCAAGGAAGTGAAGGACCACGGGGCCGACGCGGGCAACCTGCTGGGTGCCGAGCTGCACGATGGCGATAGGGTCATCATGGTGGAGGACGTGACCACCTCGGGCAAGTCCATCGACGAGACCTACCCCATCCTGAAGGCGGCGGCCGCTGTGGACGTGCGCGGGCTCATCGTGTCGCTCAACCGCATGGAGCGGGGCTTGGGCGGCGTCACCACGGCCCAGAAGGAGATCGAGGCCAAGTACGGCTTCCCGGTGGCCTCCATCGTGTCCATGGCCGAGGTGAAGGAGTGCCTGCTGGGTCACGAGGTGGCCGGGCGCGTGGTCATAGACGACGACATCGCGGCGGCCATCGACGCCTACTATGAGCAGTGGGGCGCCAAGGAGTAGTCCGCCCGTCGCAGAGCCTGCGCCGGTGCGCGCGACCGCCCGCGGACGCAGAAAGCGCCGAATCGCCTTTGGAGATTTCCGAGCCTTTTCCGAATCTCCCGGTTGTCGTACAATAGGCGGATGCGAGGGCTCGCCGCCCGATCGGGCAGCGCGGGCATCTTCGCGAATCACTTTGCCGGTGTGGCTCAACGGTAGAGCAACTGATTTGTAATCAGTGGGTTGCGGGTTCGATTCCTGTCACCGGCTCCATGAACTCTAAAGGCCAGCAGCCTCTGGGCGCTGGCCTTTCTGCTATCATGACTCGGGTACAGACAGAGAAAGGAAGCGCGCACCTCCATGCAGACCTACATCGCCCATTATCAATCGCCCAAAGGATCGCACGACCGCGAGCGCGGCCTGTTCGAGTTTGAAAGCGATGCACGGGCGGGCACTAAGGCCAACGCTCACGACGCGCGGCTGAAGATGCTGGAGCTGTTCGGGGCGAGCGCGGTTTCCTGGACTATCGAGAAGGTGGAGCGCAAGGCGGCGGCTCCGGCGGAGAAGAAGGAGCGGCAGACCGACGGTCAGCTGGCGCTGGATTTCCGTCCGCCCAAGCCGGAGCGCAAGCGCAGGCATTCCAAGGGTTACTGGTAGGCCGGCGCTCGGCACGCCCGGTCGCATCGTTTGTTATAAGGAGCATTCCCTATGAAGAAAAAGCATATGAAGTTCTTGAAGCAGCTGCTCGAGGCGCCCTCTCCGACGGGCTTCGAGGAGCCGGCGGCGGCGCTCGTGCGCGAGCGCGCGGGCGCGGTGGCCGACGAGGTGGCCACCGACACCATGGGCTCGGTGCGGGCGGTGCTCGCCGGCCGCGAGGCGGGCGCCCCCTCGCTCATGCTGGCCGCCCATATGGACGAGATCGGCCTCATGGTCACCTACATCTCCGACGAGGGCTTCCTTTCCGTGGCCTCGCTCGGCGGCGTGGACGCGGCTATTCTGCCTGGCATGCGCGTCGATGTGCACACGAAGGCGGGGGTGCTGCGCGGGGTGGTGGGCCGAAAGCCCATCCACCTCATCGAGCCCGACGAGCGCAAGAACGTCACGCCGCTTTCGGGCCTCGTGATTGATTTGGGGTTGGCGGCCAAGCGGGTGAAGAAGCTTGTGCGGGTGGGCGACCCCATCACCTTCGGCGTCGGCTTCGAGCGTCTCGGCGACGATATGGCCGTCTCCAAGTGCTTCGATGACAAGTGCGGCGTGTGGATTGCCTGCCGCGTGCTGGAAAAGCTCAGCCGTGCGGGGCGGGCTCCGGGCGACTTCGTCGCGGTGGCCACCACCCAGGAGGAGATCGGCACGCGCGGCGCCATGACGAGCGCCCATGCGGTGAACCCCGATGTGGCGCTCGCCTTCGACGTCACCCACGCCACGGACTACCCGGGCATCGACAAGACTAAGTACGGCAAGATTACCTGCGGGGCGGGCCCGGTCATCGCCCGCGGACCGAATATCAACCCCCTCGTCTTCGAGCGCCTCGTGGCCGCGGCCGAATCCGAGAACATCCCGTATCAGCTGGAGGCCGAGCCCTCGGTCACCGGCACCGATGCCCGCGCCATCCAGGTGACGCGCTCGGGCATTCCCACGGGCCTTGTCTCGGTGCCTTTGCGCTACATGCACACGCCCACCGAAGTGGTCTGCCTGCGCGATTTGGACGCCACGGTGCGCCTTATCACCCGCTTCGCCCTGGACCTTTCCGCCGACGCGAGCTTCGTGCCGGGCATGGGGTGCGCGCCCGAGCCGGGAGCCGGCGGCGCGCTCGACTCCGAGGAGGCGTAGGGGCCGTGCCGAAGCGCGAGGAGAGGACCATCGCGAAGAACCGCCGGGCCTTCCACGACTACGAGATTTTGGAGACCTACGAGGCCGGCATTGCGCTCACGGGCACCGAGGTGCGCTCGCTGCGCGAGAACAACTGCCAGCTCACCGATTGCTTCGCTCTCATCCGAGGCGGGGAGGTGTGGCTCAACAACGTGCACATCTCTCCCTATTCCAACGGCAGTATCTTCAATCCCGACCCGGACCGCAAGCGCAAGCTTCTGCTGCATAAGAAGCAGATCCGCTACCTTGATGCGAAGGTGGCCGAGAAGGGCCTGGCCATCGTGCCGTTGAAGATGTATTTCAACGAGGACGGCCGGGTGAAGGTGGAGCTGGCGCTGGCCCGGGGCAAGAAGCTCTACGACAAGCGCGCCTCCATGAAGGAGCGCGACACCAAGCGCGAGATCGACCGCGCGCTGAAGGAGCGCGTCCGCTAGGCGGCGCAGGTTCACGCTCGGTCAACGAAACCGCGCGGGACCGGGCGCGCACCCCAAGTAGTGGCATCATTGTTGCAGCGGGCGCAGCGCCCGCAAAGGTACATGGCGATTGAAGGAGCGACACTCATGGGTCTTGACGAAGAGCTTGAGAGCATGGAAGAGTTCGGCGAGACCGAAGCCGAGCTGATCGACCAGCAGACCGAACTGGAGGATGTGGAAGGCGACGAGGACGCCCTGTTCGATGCGGATGAGGAAGACGCCGCGGAAAGCGATTTGGAGCACGCCTACGACAGCTTCATCACCGACAACGAAACCGACTACGACGGTTGGGACCCCGACGAGGTGGTCGAGGGCATCCAGGCCGAAGAGGATGCCGATATCCTGCACTCCGAGGGCTATCACCTTGAGGAGGTCGATGAGCTGGAGAGCGAAGTCATCGAGATGGAGATTGAGGACGGCGACATCTACGCGATGATCGTGGACGAGGACGACAACGAGATCGGCTTCATCTTGCTGGACGAGGACGGCAACGAGCAGGAGTACTACTACGTCGACGAGGACGACGATGACGGCGGCGTCACCGTCGAGCGCGCCGGGGACGGCAGCGAGTTCGACCTGGGCATCAGCCGCGAGGGCGTGGCCGAGGCCACGGCCAACGTGAACGCCATCTACAAGGACGGCGTCCAGGTGGCCGCCGAGCTGAAGAGCACCTTCGACGAGATTTCCGACTCGCTGAACTTCCTCAAGCGAAAGAAGTAGCCCAGGCGGCGTTTTCCTAACGTGTTGACAACCGAAGCGGCCCCGACGCCCTGTTGCGCCGGGGCCGCTTGTAGTATGGGCCTGTTGTCTGTTCCGCGTTCAAAGGAGACCCTTATGTGCACCGGCGTCCGCTTCACTGATTCGAAGGGCCACATGTTCTTCGGCCGTAACCTCGATTGGATCGAGGACTATGGGCAAAGCATCGTCTTCACGCCGCGGCACGCGAAGATACCGGCGCCGTTTCTCGGCACCATCGAGCCCGCCTACGCCTGCATCGGCACCGCCATCGTGGTGGACGGCATGCCCTGCTACTTCGACGCGGGCAACGAGGCCGGGCTGGCGGTGGCGGGGCTGAACTTCCCCGGCTACGCCAAGTTCGCCGAGCAGCCCGTCAGCGGCCGGGTGAACGTGGCCGCCTTCGAGTTTCCGTTGTACCTGGTTGCAAACTGCTCCACGCTCTCCGAGGTGCGCGCGGCGCTGCAGGACCTCACCGTTGTGGCGAAGGCCCCCGACCCGAAGCTGGGCGTGGCCGACCTCCACTGGCTTGTGGGCGACGCCACGGGCTCCCTTGTCATCGAGTGCCAGGCCGACGGCATGCACGTCTACGACAACGACCTGGACGTGCTCACCAACCAGCCGCCCTTCCCGTGGCACCACGAGAACGTGCGCAACTACATGACGCTCTCGGCGGCCTACCCCGAGCCGGACACGTGGACGCGCGACACTCTTGAGCCCTTCAGCTCCGGAGCGGGCATGGTGGGCTTTCCGGGCGGTTGCGATCCGGCGAGCCGGTTTGTGCGGGCGGCCTACACCAACGCCCATCATCCCGCGGAAGAGGGGGAGAGGGCCAACGTGGCGCGGCTGTTTCGCACGCTGGGCGGCTCGGCCATGCCCAAGGGCGTCGGCAGGCAGGGCGACGGGCGCTTCGAGTACACCCTCTACACCGGCGGTTACTCCGCGGCCACCAAGACCTACTACTTCAACACCTACGAGGAACCCGCCTATCAGCAGGCGAGCCTGAGCGATTTCGACCTTGACGGCACCGAGCTTATCGAGGTGCCGCGAAAGTAGCGACGTTCTGCGCGATTGCGCCGATAGCGGTGCATTTCCGAGGAGTTTTCCTGCTGAGATGCCCTGCCGGGAGCGAGAAATTGCGCAAACCGGGCGATAGCGGTGCAGCGGACGGCGCCGAGGTGCACCGCTATCGCAGTTTTTTGACAATCGGGGAAGAATCGATGGACAGCGCGCCCGTTAGCGTTACAATGGGCGAACCCTTAAGGGGCCGACTGGTTTCGACATGGTAAGTTCGAAACGAGGAGCAGGTCGTGGTCTCCTCGCCACGCTAAACAGGGGTACCGTCAAGTTAATTGGCAAAAACACTTCTAAGACCGGCTACTATATGCCGGCCGCCATGGCTGCCTAACAGCAGTTTTGGTGATCGCCGACCCCGGTGGTTCCCCGAACCG
This sequence comes from Adlercreutzia shanghongiae, assembly GCF_035830635.1. Classification (NCBI taxonomy): domain Bacteria; kingdom Bacillati; phylum Actinomycetota; class Coriobacteriia; order Eggerthellales; family Eggerthellaceae; genus Adlercreutzia; species Adlercreutzia shanghongiae. Next base: position 68,089 of record NZ_JAYMFI010000019.1, read on the forward strand.
GGCAAGGCGTCATTTGAGGGGAATGCCCCGCGGCACGTAGTCGGTATGGCCGCGGGAAAGATCGAACCGACTAGGAGCGGCCACGTTGGTCTGCGAACCGATCCGCTCCGAATCTTGATCGCTGACTAAGCCTGTAGCGCCTTGTGGACAATTTAGTATGGACCGGAGTTCGATTCTCCGCGGCTCCACCACCTGCTTCAACGGCCGTCCCTCGGGGCGGCCGTTTGCGCGGGCGGCGGGAACTTAAAGCTTACGAAAACGCTCATGTTCTGGGGAAACTTGCTGAAAAAGGCGTAAGTTCTGTGGGAGTGTCGTGGGGAATTGCCCGTAAGCGGGCGCAAACGGCGCACGGTATGGGAAAGTAGCGCCGAAATAGGTATCCGCGGGCATGGGCGGGCCGCATAGCGTATAATTATCGCTTAGCGCGGTCGCGCCACGCCAGAGGCGGACCCAACCCTGTTCAATCGCACCACGGAAGCGCACTATGGCAAAACACAACAAGCCTACCAACGAGAACTCCTCCGCGGGAGCCCAGCCGACCCGCGGTTTCGTCATGCCCGAGGGCCGCTTCGGCTCGCCGAGGCCTACAGGGCCCCAGGCCACCGGGGCCCTGCCCCCGCGTACGGCCCCCAGCTCGCCCCCTGCTTTCCCGGGCACCGCTGCCATGCCCCCGGTGGCCGGGCGCGCTCCCGTTGCGGCTGGCGGCTATGTGCCCACCTACCAGGTGAACCCCGAGCCGCCCAAGAAGCACCGCGGCCTTAAGATCTTCGGCATCGCTGCGGCCTCCATCATCGGTGTTATCGCTTTGATCTACTTTGCGGGCGTCATCGTGTTCTCGGGGCGCTTCTTTCCCCAGTCCACCATCATCGGCATGGACATCTCGGGCAAGACGCCCGAGGAGGTGCACCAGATGCTCGATGGCGTGCTGGGCGACTACACCTTCAAGGTGGAGGGCCACGGCCTGAACCTCACCTTAGACGCCACGGACATGGGCATGGCCCTCGACAGCCAGTCCATCGCCGATGGACTGCTTTCCGAGATGAACCCCTGGGCGTGGCCCTACGAGGTGTTCCAACGCCACGATGACACCGATGACTTGGTGTCTACGCTGGAGAACTCCAAGCTCGCCGACACGCTCACGGCGGCGGTGGAGGAGGCCAATGCGAAGGGCGTGGCCCCCAAGAACGCAACGGTGGCCTTCGACGGCGATGAGGGCGCCTACGTGGTCGTGCCCGAAGAGGAGGGCAACACCCTGCTCGCCGACGTGGTGATCGACGAGGTCACCCGCGGCACGGTGAACTTCGCCCCGAAAGTGACGCTGACCGATGCCGCCCTCGCCAAGCCCACGGTGACCCGCGACGATCCCTCCTTGGCCGACGCCCGCGACGCGGCCAACAAGCTCCTTGGCGGCGCGCTGTCGCTTACCATGGCCGGCACCGAGAAGATGGCCATTACCCCGGCCCAGGTCGCCGAGCACATCACCCTGGGCGACGACCTGGCCGTCTCCTTCGACCCGGAGCCTCTGGTGGCCGCGGTGAAGGAGCAGGTGAACGCCATGGACACCACGGGCGCCACCCGCACCTACACCCGCCCCGACGGCAAGACGGTAACCGTGAAGGGCGGCGACTATGGCTGGATCACCGACAGTCAGGCCACGGCCGACGCGGTGCGCGAGGCCCTGAATACCGGCGCGGGCGGCACGCTCGAGATTATCATGAAGCAAAACGCCGCCCAGGCCCCTGATGAGAACGGGCGCGATTTCGGCACCCGCTACATCGACGTGGACCTCACCGAGCAGCACGCACGCCTCTACGGCGAGGACGGCGCCATCCTGTGGGAGAGCGACATCGTCTCCGGCAAGCCCTCCGACGGCCGCGACACGCCCCAGGGCACCTTCTACATCAAGACCAATGACGGCAAGTCGGTGCTGCGCGGCTACAAGCCCGACGGCTCGAAGGACTACGAGACCGAAGTCGATTTCTGGATGCCCTTCAAGGACAATTCCGTGGGCTTCCACGATGCCGGCTGGCAGCCGAAGTTCGGCGGCGACTGGTACGTCGAGCACGGCAGCCACGGCTGCGTGAACCTGCCGCCGGACAAGGCGAAGGAGCTTCACGAGGTTCTGTCCGTGGGCGATGTCGTCGTCGTTCACGAGTAAGGGAGCGCCGTGGAAGACGAGCTGTTCGACGACCGCCCCATCGGCGTATTCGATTCGGGCTACGGCGGCCTTACGGTGGCCCGCGCCCTGCAAAAGCGCCTGCCCGAGGAATCGATCCTCTACTTCGGCGACTCGGCCCGCTGTCCCTACGGCCCGCGGGACCAGGTCGAGGTGGACCGCTTCGTCCAGCAGATCTGCGCATGGCTTGTCGCTCGCGATGTGAAGATGATCGTCATCGCCTGCAACACCGCCACGGCGGCGGGCCTGGCCCATGCCCAGGCGAGCTTTCCCGTGCCGGTGGTGGGCGTGGTGGAGCCGGGGGCCCGGGCGGCGGCCCATACGACGCGCAACCGGCGCGTGGGCGTCATCGCCACCAAGGGCACGGTGGACTCCAACGCCTACAGCGACGCCATCCGCCACATCGACGCCGGCATCACCGTGTTCTCCACGGCCACGCCGCGCTTCGTGGAAATTGCCGAGATGGGGCTGAAGCTTTCCGACGGCCCCATTGAGGACTACATGGCCGACACCACCAAGGTCTACATCCGCCCCGAGTTCGAGGACATCGCCCGCCAGTACCTGGAGCCGTTGCGCCGCTGCGACATCGACACGCTCGTGCTGGGCTGCACGCACTACCCGCTTTTGAAGGCGCTTATCGGGGGCGTGGTGGGCCGCAAGGTGACGCTGGTGAACTCCGCCGACGAGACGGCCCGCGATGTAGACCATATCCTGAGGCGCAAGCGCGCCTTCGCCCGCACGGGCAATGCGCCCACGCACGCGTTTTTCACCACAGCCGATGATGTGGAAGAGTTTCGCCGCTTCGGCGGCCGGGTGCTCGCCGGTCCCATGGACGTGGTCGAGCACGTGAATCTGCCCGAGTTGTAAGGAGTGTCCATGAAACAGGTGCTTATTGCCACGAACAACGCCCATAAGGTTGACGAGATCCGCACGGCGCTCGACTTCGAAGGCTGGGAGTTCATGACCCTTAAGGAGGCCGGTGTCGTGTCGGACCCGGCCGAGGATGCCGACAGCTTCGAGGGCAATGCCCGTATCAAGGCCCGCGCGGCCCGCGATGCGGCCTGCGCGGTTCTCGGGCATCCGGTGGCCGTGCTCGCCGACGACTCGGGGCTTGCGGTGGATGCCCTGGGCGGGGCGCCCGGTGTGTACTCGTCGCGCTACGCGGGCGAGGACGGCGACGACGCGGCCAACAACGCCAAGCTTCTGGCAGAGCTTTCCGACGTGCCCGCCGCCGAGCGGTCGGCCCGCTTCGTGTGCACCCTCGTGTTCATCGACGAGGACGGGGGCGAGCAGGTGGCCCGCGGCACCGTCGAGGGCGCCATCGGCTTCGAGGAGCGGGGGAGCGAGGGGTTCGGTTACGACCCGCTGTTCCTGCCCGACGAGTTCGCCGGCGAGCGAACTCTGGCCGAGGTTTCCCAAGAGCGCAAGAACGGCATATCGCACCGCGGAAACGCCTTGCGCTTGCTCAAAAAGCAGCTTTCTGAGTAGTCTGGGGACGTTGAAAAGTAGGCTGTGCGCGGGGCTTTTCCGTGTAGGTGGTTTTGAGCTATTGACTTATAGCATACTCCATATGGTCTAATGAGCGCGCAGGCTGCGGTAAGGCAAGGGCTGCGGCTGCGTGTTTCGAAGGGGACAACATGAAGATTGCCGAAGTCAGCAAACGCTACGGTGTTTCCACCGATACGCTGCGCTATTACGAGCGCATCGGTCTGTTGCGTCATGTGCCTCGAAACAAGAGCGGGATTCGCGATTACGACGAGGCGAGCTGCAACGCCGTCGAGTTCGTCAAGTGCATGCGCGATGCCGGCATGTCCATCGAGTCTCTGGTGGAATACATGGAGCTGCTGGAGCAGGGGGACGCGACGGCGTCGGCGCGCAAGGAGCTGCTTCAGCGCCAAAGCGACGACATTCGCGCCCGCATCGCTGATCTTGAGCGGGCTCTCGAGCGCCTCGAATACAAGATTGACCACTACGACGAGATCATGGCCGCCAGCGAGCGCGCCCTGCGCCCGGGAGAGTAGGCGCGCCGGCGTGTGGGTTCCGTGGGCGTTGGCCGCGGTTCTTACCTTAGAGCTAACTTCAACCTTTATCATGGCTTCCTGACGTATCCAGGAAGAAAGGCGCCCCATGGCTTCTCCCGATTGCGCGACCTCGCCGACTACCGAGGGCTTCGCCCGACCCGATTTCGACCGTGCCCGCCGCCAGGGCGCGGGAGAGGTGATCTACGGGGAGGGAAAGACCGCCGAGCAGATCGACGCCATTGCCGCGGCTCTGGTGGAAGGGGGCCAGGCGCGGGTGCTCGCCACGCGGGTGGATGCCGCCAAGGCCGCCGCGGTGGGCGAGCTTTGGACCGAGCGCGGGACCGAGCTCCCGTTTCTCTATCACGAGAGCGCTCGCCTCGCGGTGTTCGGCGACATGCCCGTCCCCGATGGCGATGGCGTGGTGGCCGTGGCCTGCGCGGGCACGAGCGATCTTCCCGTGGCCGAGGAAGCCGCGCTCACGGCCCAGTTTCTCGGCAACGAGGTCCGGTGCTTCTACGATGTGGGCGTGGCCGGCATCCATCGGCTGCTAGACGTGGCCGACGAGCTGCGCGGGGCCCGGGTCGTGGTGGCCGTGGCCGGTATGGAGGGCGCGCTTGCCAGCGTGGTGGGCGGCATGGTGGCCGCACCGGTCATCGCGGTGCCGACCTCGGTGGGCTACGGCGCCTCGTTCGGGGGCGTGACGGCGCTGCTCGCCATGCTCAACTCCTGCGCGAGCGGCGTGTCGGTGGTCAACATCGACAACGGCTTCGGCGCGGCCTTCCAGGCAAGCGCCATCAATCATCTCAACTCCCGGTCTTAGCGCCGGCGGCCCTGGTGGGGCGTGGCGCGAGCATTGTGAAAGGCGCGATATGACGAAGCTTCTCTATCTTGAATGCACCTCCGGTATCAGCGGGGACATGTGCGCGGCGGCCCTCATCGATGCCGGCGCCAGCGAGCAGGCCGTGCGCGAGGCGCTGGACAGTTTGCCCGTGGAGGGCTTTGCGGTGGAGATTTCCCGTGTGGTGAAGTCGGGCTTGGACGTCTGCGACTTCAAGGTGGTGCTGGATGCGGCCCACGAGAACCACGACCACGACATGGCGTACCTGCACGGGCGCGAGCGCGATGGCGGGCACGGGCACGAGCACGAGCATGGGCACGGCCACGACCATGGAAGCGGCCACGAGCACGACCACGGAAGCGGCCACGAGCACGACCACGGAAGCGGCCACGAGCACCACCATCGCGGCCCGGCGCAGATCGCCGAGATCATCGATGGGGCGGCCATGACCGAGGGGGCCCGTGCCATCGCGCACCGCATCTTCGACTATGTGGCCGCGGCCGAAGCCCGTGCTCACGGAGTGCCGCTCGAGCAGGTGCATTTCCACGAGGTGGGCGCTGTGGATTCCATTGCCGACATCGTGGCCATCGCCGTGGCCGCCGACGATTTGTCCTGCGACGGCGTCGTTGTGACCGATTTGCCCTGCGGATGGGGCACCGTGCGCTGCCAGCACGGGCTCATCCCCGTGCCCGCGCCGGCCACGGCCTTCATCGCCGAGGCGGCCGGGCTGCCGCTTGCGCCGGTGGATGTGGAAGGGGAGCTCGTCACGCCCACGGGCGCCGCGGCGGCCGCCGCCCTGCGCACCCGCGACGCGTTGCCCGAGCGCTTCGCCATCAGGGCCATCGGCATGGGCGCCGGCAAGCGCGCCTACGATACGCCGGGTATTCTGCGCGCCATGATCATCGAGCCTCTGGCGTAGCCAACCGTTCGCGAAGTTCCCATTGCTTTAGTACTCTACTGTGATAAAGTGTCGTCATCGACAGAGGGAGCGCCTGACTGAGAAGGGCCTTCGGAAGAGGCCCTGAGGTGGCTGTGAACTCTGTCGATAATTCGCCTTTCGCCGTCTTGGGCCGCCGAGAAGGGGGAAGGCGGGTAACATGACAGTCTCAGTTACCAAAAGCAAGTGAGGAATTCGCGTTGAATGCTGTGACACCATCGGGCTTTCGCGACGTGCTCTCCCAAGAGGCGAGCGTGCGCGAGGCCATCACCCGGGCGGTGGCCGACCTGTTCGCCTCCCGCGGCTACGCGCCCATCGAGACGCCCACCTTGGAGGTGATGGACGTCATGCGCGCCGGCGGCCGCATGCCGGCTTCGCCCTTCAAGTTCTTCGATTCCCATGACGACCTTCTGGCCATGCGCCCGGACGTCACGCTGCAGATCGCGCGCATGTGCGCCACGCGGCTGGCCGCTGATCCCGGCCCCTTGCGCTTCCGCTACACCCAGCGCGTCTTCCGCGAGGCCGAGACCGACAACCAGGTGCAGGCCCGCGAGCTCACCCAGTGCGGCGTGGAGTGCATCGGGGAGGTGGGGCCTGCCGCCGACGCCGAGATCGTCACGCTGTTCGCCGAGGCCCTGCGCCTGGCCGGCGCCACCACTTTCGTGCTGGCCATGGCCACGGTGGGAGTGCTGCGGGCGCTGCTTGAGCGCTCGGGCGCGTCCGAGCCGTGGAAGACGGCGGTGCTGGATGCCTATCACGACTCCGATTTCGTGGCCCTCGACCGCTTGTGCGACGCGGCCGTGGGGCGCCCGGCGGAAGGGGAGGTGGCTGATGCCGGGTCTGCCGCGCCGGCCTATGCCGAGGCCATCCGCCAGCTCGCCCGCATCCGCGGCGGCCAGGAGGCCATCGATGCGGTGCGTGATTTGGTGGCGCCTCTGGGCTGCACGGCCGATTTGGACGATTTCCAGGCCACCTACGATCTGCTCGGCGAGGCCGGGCTGGCCCGGGCCGTGCTCGTGGATTTCTCCGTGGCCAGCTCGTTCAACTACTACACCGGCATTGTCTTCGAGGCCTGCTCGCCCTATCTGGGGGCGCCTTTGGGCTCGGGCGGCCGCTACGACCGCATGATCGGCGCCTACGGGGCCGATCGCCCCGCTGCCGGGTTCGCGTTCTATCTGGAGCAGGCCATGGCCGCCGCTTCCGCCGAGGAAACGGCGCCGGAGGGCCGCCCCTTGCGCATCGCCGTGCCGAAAGGCTCGCTCAACGCCGAGGCCATCGCCTGTTTGGAAGAGGCCGGCCTCGACGTGACGGGGCTCGCCAACCCCGGGCGCTCGCTCGTCATCTCGAACCCCGGCGTCGATTTCATCATCGTGCGACCCTCCGACGCCCCCGTTTTTGTGGCCCTGGGCGCGGCCGATTGCGGCATTTGCGGCAAGGACTCGCTTCTGGAAGTGGGCGCCGATGTGGAGGAGCTGGTCGATTTGCGCTTCGGCGGCTGCCGCTTTGTCGTGGCCGAGTCTGCCGGCACGAGTGCGGCCATCGAGGAGCGCTACCGCCGGCTCGGCAGCATGCGCATCGCCACGAAGTACCCCTCCATCACCCGGGCGCACTTCGCGAAGACGGGCACCCAGGTGGAGATCGTCTACCTGCACGGCAACATCGAGCTCGCGCCCATCACGGGCATGGCCGAGCGCATCGTGGACATCACCGCCACCGGCACCACCCTGCGCGAGAACAACCTGGAGATCGTGGAAGAGGTGCTCGCCTCCACGGCCCGCTTCTTCGCCAACGGCTGCGCGGTGCGCACCGATAGCCGTATCGTGGAGCTGGCCCGCGCCCTCGCCCAGAACGCTCCGAAACATACCTACGCGCCCATCGCCGGCGCTTCCAACCCCGTATCGCAAGCCTAGAGCCAAAGGAGTTTTCCATGACCATGAGAAGGATCGACCTTAAGCCCCTCGAGCCGTTCACGAGCGACTTCATCAATCGCAGCGGGGCCTTCAACCCCGGCGCGCTTACGGCGGCCACCGCCATCATCGAGCAGGTGCGCGCCGAGGGCGATGCGGCCCTGCGCGCGCTCACGGAGAAGTTCGACGGCGTGGTCATCGAGGACTTCCGCGTGGCGCCTGCGGCCCTGGACGCCGCCATGGCCGAGGTCGACCCAAAGACCATCGAGGCCCTCGAGCACGCGGCCGCCCAGATTCGCGACTTCCACGAGCGCCAGAAGCAGCAGAGCTGGTTTTTCGCCCGAGAGGACGGCGCCATCGTGGGCTCGAAGGTCACCCCGCTCGACTCCGTGGGCATCTACGTGCCCGGCGGGCGCGCGCTGTACCCCTCCACGGTGCTCATGAACGCGCTCCCGGCCCAGGTGGCCGGTGTGGAGCGCATCGTCTGCGTCACCCCGCCCACCAAGGACGGCACGCTGGACGCGGCCATCCTCGCGGCCTGCAAGATCGCCGGCGTCACGGAGATTTACACCGTGGGCGGCGCCCAGGCGGTGGCGGCGCTCGCCTACGGCACCGAGACCATCCGCCCCGTGGCCAAGATCACCGGTCCGGGCAACGCCTTTGTGGCCGCGGCGAAAAAGATCGTCTCGGGCGATGTGGGCATCGATATGATCGCCGGCCCCTCCGAGGTCTGCGTTGTGGCCGATGAGACGGCCGATCCGCGCATGGTGGCCATCGACCTTATGGCCCAGGCCGAGCACGACCCGCTGGCCGCCTGCTACCTGGTCGCCTTCTCGGACGCCTATGCCGATGCGGTGGAGGCCGCCATCGACGAGCACATGGCAAAGACCACCCGCGCCGATATCACCCGCGCCTCCTTGGACGACCACGGGCTCATCGTCGTGTGCACCTCCATGGACCAGGCGCTCGAGGCCGTGAACGTCATTGCCCCGGAGCATTTGGAAATGCATGTGGCCAACGCTATGGAGTACCTCGGTGCCATCCGCAACGCCGGCGCCATCTTCTTGGGGGAGTGGACGCCGGAGGCCGTGGGCGATTACGTGGCCGGCCCCAACCACACCCTGCCCACCGGCGGCACGGCCCGCTACGCTTCGCCGCTTTCCGTGGACGACTACGTGAAGAAGTCCTCGGTCATCCAGTACACCCCCGCGGCCCTGAAGCACGACGCGAAGGCCGTGGTGCAGATTGCCACCCACGAGGGCCTGTGGGCCCATGCGCGCTCGGTGGCCCTGCGCCTGAAGGCGCTGCTCGACGCGGAGCAGGCCGGTGTCGCCGGCGCGTCCGCTGCGGGTGTGGAAGACGGCGAGGCGCGCGGTGAATAGGGTTCGCGCCGCCGCGCCCCAGCTGGCGGGGCTTGTTCCCTACGACCCGAAGTACCTGCCGGCCGAGGCGTACCTGTCTGCCAACGAGAACCCTCGCGATGTGGACGCCGAGGTGCGCGCCGTCATCGCCAAGCGCATCGCCGAGGTGCCCTTAAACCGCTATCCCGACCCCCTCGCGAACCGCCTGCGGGACATGATCGCCGAGGCCAACGGGCTCGATCGCGCAAGCGTGCTCGTGGGCAACGGGGGCGATGAGCTCCTGTTCGACCTGGCGCTTGCCTGGGGAGGCCCCGGGCGCAGCTTCTTGAACCTGCCGCCGACGTTTTCGGTGTACGAGGCCAACGCGCGGCTCACCAACACCCGCTGCGTGAACGTGCCGCGCCGCGAGGACTTCTCCATCGACGAGGAGGCGGTGCTCGCGCGCGTGGCCGCCGGCGACATCGACTTCGTCATCGTGACGAGCCCGAACAACCCCACGGGGCTTCGGGCCCCGGTGGCGTTCATCGAGCAGCTGCTCGCCGCCACCGACGCGCTCGTGCTGGTGGACGAGGCCTACTTTGAGTTCTCCCGCGAAACCGTGCGCCCTTTGCTCGAGGCCAACGAGAACCTCGTCATCCTGCGCACGTTTTCCAAGGCCTTTTCCCTGGCCGGGGTGCGCCTCGGCTATATTCTGGCGAACCCGGCGGTCATCGAGGAGTTCTTGAAGGTGCGCCAGCCCTATTCCGTGGACGCGCTGTCCCAGGTGGTGGGCGAGGTGGTCTTCGAGATGCGCGCGCGTTTCGAGCCGGGCATTCGCGAGATCATCGAGGAGCGCGCGCGGGTGGCCGAGGCCCTGCGCACTCTGCCCGGCGTAACTGTGTACCCGTCGGATTCCAACTGGATTCTGCTTTCCCTGGAAGGGGCCGATGAGGCCTGGCAGTATCTCTACGACAAGGGCGTGCTCGTGCGCGACTTCAGCCGCGCTCCCATGCTTGAAGGCTGTCTGCGCGCGACCATCGGCACGCCAGAGCAAAACGACGCCTTCGTGGGAACGCTGCGCGCGTTCATCATCGAGCGCAACGGCATGCGGGCCCAGGCGGCCCGGCTTGAGGAGGGACGATAATGACGAGAGAGGCCACGGTGCTCCGCGAGACGGCGGAGACGAGAATCGAGGTCGCTGTGAACCTCGACGGCACCGGACGGGTTGAGGCTTCTACGGGCATCGGGTTTTTCGACCACATGCTCGCGGCCTTCGGTCGCCACGGACGCTTCGATCTCGCGGTGTCAGTGGAGGGCGACTTGGAAGTGGACGGCCATCACTCGGTGGAAGATACGGGCATTGTCATCGGCCAGGCGCTCGCTCAGGCCTTAGGCGACAAGGCCGGTATCGAGCGCTTCGGCACGGCCTTCGTGCCCATGGACGAGGCGCTCGTCATGGCGGCGCTCGACATCTCCGGCCGCGGCCAGCTCCACTGGGAGGTGGACGTGCCCTTCGGCATGGTGGGGGATTTCGACACCCAGCTCGCCCGCGAGTTCTTCATCGCCCTTGCGACCAATGCCGGCATCACCTTGCATGTGCGCCAGATGGCCGGCGACAACGTGCACCATATCTTCGAGGCCGCCTTCAAGGCCTGCGGCCGCGCCCTGCGCCAGGCGGTGGCCATCGACGCATCTTTGGGCGGCGAGGTGCCTTCCACCAAGGGCACGCTGTAGGAGGCGCCGTGATCGCGATTGTTGACTATCACAAGGGGAACCTGCTCTCGGTGGAGCGGGGCCTTGTCGGCGTGGGGGCCGGGGTCGTCGTGACCGATGAACCCGATGTCATCCGCGCCGCCGATGCTCTCGTGCTGCCCGGCGTGGGAGCCTTTGCCGATGCGGCCGCCTCCATGGCCGAGCTCGGACAGCTAGAGGCCGTTCGCGGGGCCGTGGAGGGGGGAGCACCGTTTCTCGGGATCTGCCTGGGCATGCATCTCATGTTCGCCGCCGGCACCGAGCACGCCACCGATGAGGGGAGTCTGCCTTGCGGCCTCGGCTTCATCGAGGGCGTGGTGGACGCCATGCCGCGCACCGATGAGGCCGGGCGCGCCTACAAGGTGCCCCATGTGGGATGGAATTCCGTGGAGTTCGCCGAGCCGAACCCCCTGTTCGAGGGCATCGCTCCGAGCGAGTTCTTCTACTTCACCCACAGCTACATCGCCCCGCCGAGCGCGGCCACCATTGCCGAGACGGTGCATTCGGTGACGTTTCCCTGCGCTGTGCAAGTGCCGGGCCGTCCGGTATTTGGCGTGCAGTTTCATCCGGAAAAGAGCTCGGAGGCCGGCGCGCGCCTCCTTGCCAACTTCGCAACCATCGCCGCAACATCGCGCAGTGGTGCCGCGTTCGCTGATAAGGTGGCGGAAAGCGCCGCCGCGTCAAAGGAGTAGCCATGTACCTTCTTCCCGCCATCGATATTTTGGACGGTCGCGCCGTGCGCTTGGCCAAGGGCGACTACCGTGCCGTCACGGTGTACAACGAGAATCCGGCCCTGCAGGCCCAGCTGTTCGAGGAGGACGGCGCCGAGTGGCTCCATGTGGTGGACTTGAACGGCGCGAAGTCGGGCAATCCCGATAACGTGGAGGTCATCCGCGAGATTCTCGCCGCCACGAGCCTTAAGGTGGAAGTGGGCGGCGGCGTGCGCAGCTTGGAAGCCGCTGAGCGCCTGCTCGACGCCGGCGCGACTCGCGTCATTTTGGGCACTGCGCTGGTGCGCGATCCCGAGTTCGCCCAGGCGGCCATGGAGAAGTTCGGCCCCGACGCGCTCGTGGCCGGCATCGACGCCAAGGCCGGCGAGGCTGCCGTGGCCGGTTGGACGGAAGGATCCGGCGTCGCCGCCACCGATTTGGCGGCGTCTATGGCAAAGCTCGGCTATGCGCACATCGTCTACACGGACATCGCCCGCGACGGCATGCAGACCGGCGTGGAAAACGACGCCTACGCGAAGATGGCCGCCGCCTTCGGCAACCCCGTCATCGTCTCGGGTGGTATCGCCACGGCCGAGAACATCCTCGCCCTGGCGCCCATCGCCGATGCCGTCGAGGGCGTCATCACCGGCCGCGCCATCTACGAGGGCACCCTAAGCGTTGCCGACGGCGTCGCCGCCTGCAACGGCACCTATCAGGGAAGCGATCACCTCGAGGAAGAAGAGCGCCCCCTCACGATCGAAGATTTGGAATTCTAACAGCTAAGGAAGAGTAGTCGGCGAACCAGCCGGTGTTGTGACCGAGCGAGTTCCGCAGCGAACGAAACAGGACTAAATGTCCTGTTTCGCAGAGCGAGGACTGTCTGAGCGAATCACAATACCGGCTGGTTCGCCGACGGACAGGTTGAAAAGAGCATGCTGACAAAACGAGTAATTCCTTGCCTTGACGTTAAAGACGGCCGCGTCGTAAAAGGCGTGAACTTCGTCGGATTGCGCGACGCCGGCGACCCCATCGAGCTGGCCCGTGCCTACGACGAGCAGAAGGCCGACGAGGTCATCTTCCTCGACATTACCGCCACGAGCGACGAGCGCGCCACCACGGTGGAGCTCGCGAGCCATGCCTCCGCCGAGCTCCATTTGCCCTATTGCGTGGGCGGCGGCTTCCGCAGCGTGGCCGATATCCGCACGATGATCGCGGCGGGCGCCGACAAGGTGTCGGTGAACTCGGCGGCCGTGGCCAATCCTCAGCTCATTACCGATGCTGCCCGAGCCTTTGGCACCCAGGCCATTCTCTGCGCCATCGATGCGAAGTCCGTTCCCGGCAATCCCAACAAGTGGGAGGTCTACGTGGCCGGCGGTCGCAAGAACACGGGCATTGACGCCATCGAGTGGGCCCGCGAAGCGGCTCGCCGCGGAGCGGGGGAGATTCTGCTCACCTCCATGGACCGCGACGGCAGTCGCGACGGCTTCGACTGCCACCTGACGCGCTCTGTGGCCCGGGCGGTAGACATCCCCGTCATTGCCAGCGGAGGCGTGGGCAAGCTCGAGCATTTCGCCGAAGGCATCATCGAGGGCGAGGCCGACGCGGTGCTCGCTGCCAGCGTCTTCCACTTCGGCGAGCTCACCGTGCGCCAAGTAAAAGAATCCATGCGCGCCGCCGGCATCCCCGTCCGCTTGTGAGACGCGAGCTACACAAAGCGTATCTCGAGCTTTTTCCCGAAGCAGTGAGCAAGTTTCTGCAGCGTTGAAATTGTGGGGTTGCCGTTGCCGTTTTCAAGACGACTTATGTTCGACTGCTGCATCCCGCAACGGTCTGCCACTTCTTGCTGGCTGAGACCGCAGCTCCGTCGTCCCTCGACGATAAGCTTCATAATCTCATACTCGGGTTTCGCATCCTCCCAAGCTTGCGCGAAATCGGCATCGTGCTCGCTACGTTTTTCAAGGTAAGCTTGGACATCGTTAACTGCCATAGCGTTCCTCCCAATCTTGTTTGAAAAGGCGAGCTCGTCTGATTTCCCTCGAAGGCGTTTTCTGCGACTTCTTAATGAAGCCGTTTGTGACGATGATGCGTCTGCCCTTAAGGAAAAAGTAGAAAGCCCGCGAGATGTCTGAACCGAGCTTGATTCGAAGTTCGAAGAGACCATCTCCTATGGCTTTGGAGTGAGGTTCTCGCAGCTCGATTCCTTTTTCGGCTAGCAGTGAAAGCTCTTGGAGAGCCTTCACGGCCATTTTTGAGTCAAGCGAATCGAGAAAGCTCTCCATGGGGCAGGATCCGTTTCGCGTTCGGTAGAACTCGATATCAAACATTTCGGCCTCTTTATATCATATATGGTATTGATTCGCAAACTATTGCACTATAATGCAATTAGCAAAAATAGCAAAAGTAGCACGATAGTGCAAGAGGAGCAGGCGATGGCGAAAGAAAACAGCGTTATCGATTGGGAGGCCTACGGAGTGCTGTTGAAGGCGGCGCGGTTGGCCAACGGGTTTACGCGCGGGCAGAAGCTCACCGATGCGGTGGAGGAGGGGACGGGCATGAAAATCTCTGAGCGCACGATATACGCTCTGGAAGATGCCACCCGCGCGCCGTCGGCGGACATCTTCCTCGCGTTGCAGCAGGTCCTGCCCGAGCTGCGCGATCCGGAGTATATGAAGCCCATCTTCAGGAATTCCGGCATCAAGGTGATGCTGGTCAGTTTGTAGGAGGAGAACCCGAATGAACCTTTCCGAGCTGAAGTACAACGGGGCCGGGCTCATCCCGTGCATCGTGCAGGACGCCGAGACCGGCGAGGTGCTCATGATGGCGTGGATGAGCGAGGAATCTATCGCGCTTACCTTAGAGCGTGGCGAAACCGTGTTCTGGTCGCGCAGTCGCCAGGAAATCTGGCATAAGGGTGCCACCAGCGGTAACACCCAGAAGCTGGTGGACCTCCGCTACGACTGCGACGCTGACACCTTGCTCGCCTTGGTGCATCCCGCCGGTCCCGCTTGCCACACAGGCGAGCGCACCTGCTTCTACCGCTCGCTGCGGGGGTAGGAGGTTTCGCGCGGATCTCGCGCCGGGAGGTCCGCGCGTCCTTGGGGCTTCGGCTCCCGGGATTCGCCTTCCCGGGATTCGCTCCCAAGGCCAGCTCCTCCGAAGCACCCGCTCGAGCTGAGAATTGGAAAAGGTGCTTTTCTGGACAAAATCGCATGCTTTTCAAGGGGTGAGGAACGGAAAAGCGCATTTTCCAAATGAAAGTGTCCATTTAAGCACCTATTCCAATTCCGAGGGCTCCGATTAAAAATTGAAGCACAAGATGCGGTGCGCTGAACAGGCGTTTCTTTCGGGATGCAAGGTGGTCTGGCACGCTTGCTCGCATTTGCATTTGGAAAATGTGCTTTTTCGATTTGGGGCAGCCGATCGAGCGCCGTTTGTTGGGCGAATTTGCCGCGGAGATGCCTCGAAAATAAAGGACGAATCCAGTTTGGCGGCAAATCGCATCCAGTCGAGTGCTTTTCTTGTGCACGCAGGGCAGTTGCGTTACTATGATGCCAGTTCTGAATCTCAGGCGCGAACGAGCGCATAATTTCCTTCCCAATGCTCCGTATCTCATCTTCAACGTTCTCACGGCAGGGGCTTCTCGGTGCGCACCGCTCTTGATTTGGACGCCAATCCCTTTAGTTCCCGAAAACCTCAAGAAGGAGGACGAACGTGAAGTTCTTTCTGGACACGGCCGATCTCGCCGAGATCGAGGAGGCTGCCAGCTGGGGCGCCCTGGCCGGCGTGACCACCAACCCGACGCTGTACTCGCGCATCGGCGGCAAGCTGGACGATTTCCATAACCACATCAAGCGTATCTGCGACATCGTCGGCCCCGATTGCCCGGTGTCCGCCGAGTCGGTGGCCATGACCCGCGACGAGATCGTGCGCGACGGCCGCGAGCTGGCCGAGATCGCCCCCAACGTCGTGGTGAAGATCCCCACCATGGTGGAGGGCCTGGCCGCCACGCGCGAGCTGGCCGATGCGGGCATTCCCGTGAACATGACGCTGTGCTTCACGGTACCCCAGGCCATCCTGGCCGCCCGTGCCGGCGCGCGCTACATTTCGCCGTTCGTGGGCCGCTTCGACGACATCTCCGAGGACGGCCTGGCCCAGCTGGAGGACGTGGTGACCGCCATCGGCAACTACGACTTTTCCGCTGACACGGTGAACGGGGAGAAGATCGAGATCATCGCTGCCTCTATCCGCAGCGCCAACCATGTGACCCAGGCGGCCCTCATGGGAGCCGACATCGCCACCGTGCCCTTCGGCATCCTGAAGAAGTGCGTGACCCACCCGCTCACCGACCGCGGCCTGGAGTCGTTCCTTAAGGACTGGGAGAAAGTGCAGAACGCATGAGCGACACCCAAGAAACGGTAACCAAAGACGCGGCCACCCCCGAGGCGGCCCCCGAGAAGCCCAAGCGCGGCCGCCCGCGCAAGAAGGTCGCCGAGGACGCGCCTGCCGAGGCGGCAGAGGCCTCGGCCGAGACCCCGGCCAAGAATACGACCCGCCGCCGCACGGCGGCCAAAGCTGCGGAGGAGGCGCCGGCCGAAGAGGCCCCGAAGCCCCGCCGCGCCCGCGCGCGCAAGAGCGCCGAGACGGCCGAGGCTGCTGCGCCCGAGGGCGGGGCCGCCCCGACGGAGGCGCCGGCCGAAGAGGCCCCCAAGCCCCGCCGCGCCCGCACGCGCAAGGCTGCCGCCGAGGCCGAGCCGCCTGCCGAGGGGCAGCCTGCGGCAGACAAGGCCCCTGAGGCTGACGCCTCCGTCGGGGCCGCTAAGGCTGAGGGCGAGAAGCCCGCGGCCAAGCGCGAGCGCACCACGACCACCGTGGTTCGCCGCCGCGACCGCGAGGAGCGCCGCCAGAACCAGAACCAGAACGGCCAGAACGGTAACCAGAGCCAGGGCAACCAGGGCAAGCAGAACGCCCCGGGCAACAAGAAGAACAAGAAGAACCGCCACGAGAACCGCAATCGCGAGGTGCAGCCTTCGGTGACCAAAGAAGAGCTGGCCGAGCTTAAGGTGGCCGACCTGCGTGCCCGAGCTGCCGAGCTTTCCCTCGATGGCGCGGGCATGAAGAAGGCCGAGCTGGTGGATGCCGTCTACGAGGCCACCTGCAAGGCCGAGGGCTTCACTGAGGTCACCGGCGTGCTCGATGTCATGGGCGACGGCTACGGTTTCTTGCGCACCTCGGGCTACCTGCCCGGCGAGAACGACATTTACGTGGGTCTCGCCACGATTCGCAAGAACGGTCTTCGCAAGGGCGACATGGTCACGGGCACGACCCGTCCGGCCCGCCCCAACGACAAGTTTGCGGCCCTGCAGAAGGTGAGCGCCGTCAATGGCATGCCCCCCGAGGTCATGGCCCTGCGCCCCAAGTTCGCCGACCTCACGCCGGTGTTCCCCGACGAGCGTTTGCTCATGGAGCACGGCAAGAACACCACCACGGCCCGCGTCATCGACCTGACGGCCCCCATCGGCAAGGGTCAGCGCGGCCTTATCGTGTCGCCCCCCAAGGCCGGCAAGACCACGGTGCTCAAGGACATCGCCGCGGCCATCTCGGCCAACAATCCCGATGTGCATCTCATGTACCTGGGCATCGACGAGCGCCCCGAGGAGGCTACCGACATGGAGCGCTCCATTCGCGGCGAGGTGGTCTCCTCCACCTTCGATATGCCCTCCGAGAACCACATCCAGGTGGCCGAGCTCGTCATCGAGCGCGCCAAGCGCCTGGTGGAACAGGGCAAGGACGTCGTTATCCTGCTGGACTCCATCACCCGTCTGGCCCGCGCCTACAACCTGGCCCAACCCGCCAGCGGACGCATCCTGTCCGGCGGCGTGGATTCCACGGCGCTGTACCCGCCCAAGCGCTTCCTCGGCGCCGCCCGCAACATCGAGAACGGCGGCAGCCTCACCATTCTCGCCTCGGCCCTCATCGAGACCGGCTCGAAGATGGACGAGGTGATCTTCGAGGAGTTCAAGGGCACGGGCAACATGGAGCTCAAGCTCGACCGCTACCTGGCCGACCGCCGCATCTTCCCGGCCATCGACCCCATCTCCTCGGGCACGCGCAAAGAGGAGCTGCTCATGGACCCGCAGGAGGCCCCGCTCATCTGGGGCGTGCGCCGCATTCTGGCGAACACGAACTCCACCGAGCGCGCCATGGACATGCTCATCAAGTCGCTTAAGCAGACCAACTCCAACCAGGAGTTCCTGCTGCGCATGGCCAAGAAGATGCAGACCCAGCAGGGCCGCGCGGACGACGGCGTCGAGCTGTAAGAAGGCGGGCTAACGTCATGACCGAACAGAACCAATGGCAAAACGCCGCCTGGGGAAGCGCTCCCCAGTCCGGGGCGCCGCAGCCCCAGCCCGTGCCGCAGAGCGGCCAGCCGCAGCCCCAGCCTCAGGCCCAGCCGCATCCGGCGCAGCCCTATGGCTACGGAGCCGCGCAGCCCCAGCCGGCCTATGCGCCCCAGGCTCAGGCCCAGGGCATCTACGCTGCGCCGGCCCAGCCCCAGAAGCGCCGTGGCTGGATCGTCGGTCTGGCCGCCGTGCTGACGGTGCTCGTGCTCGGCATCGCCACCATCGGCTCGTGCACCTCGGTGTTCACGAGCTCCATGGGGGCCTTCTCCTACGAGTCGCCCTCCTGGACCGAGACCGTCGCCGGCGACACTGTGGGCATCATCAACATCAGCGGAACCATCCAGTACGACGGCACCACCTCAAGCCCCGAGGGCCTTAAAGCCCAGCTTGACGCCGCGGAGCAGAACCCGCATATCAAGGCGGTCGTGCTGCGGGTGAACTCCGGGGGAGGGGTGGCCACGGCCGGCGAGGAGATGAGCGCCTACATCCGCGACTTCTCAAAGCCCGTCGTGGTCTCGAGCGCCTCCATCAACGCGAGCGCCGCCTATATGATCTCGTCCCAGGCCGACTACATCTTCACGGACAAGACCACCTCCATCGGCTCCATCGGCGTCATCATGTCGGTGACCGATTTGTCGGGGCTCTACGAGAAGCTCGGCATTTCCATCGAGAACATCACGTCGGCCGACGCCAAGGACTCCGGCGCCGGCAACCGTCCCCTTACCGAGGAGGAGCGCGCCTGGTACCAAGACCAGGTGGACCAGATCAACGAGGTATTCATTCAGACGGTCTCCGAGGGCCGCGACATGCCCGTCGATGAGGTGCGCGCCTTGGCCACGGGTCTTACCTTCACCGGCATGGATGCCGTGGAAAACGGCCTGGCCGACGAGCTGGGCACGCAAGAGGCGGCCGTGGCGAAGGCCTGCGAGCTGGCGGGCATATCCGATGCGGATACCGTGTATCTGCAGTCGAGCTCAAGCGACCTGTCCCGTCTTCTCGATATCATGGGCACGCAAGATTCGCAAGATCTTTCCGAGGCTTTGAAGGAGTTAGAGAACCGTGTCGGACTTGAAGGATAACACCCGCCCCCAGTGGCCCGCCCGCGCCGTGGTGACGGCCGGCATGCCCTACGGCAACAAGCCCTTGCACTTCGGCCATATCGGCGGTGTGTTCGTGCCCGCCGACGCCTTCGCGCGCTTTCTGCGCGACCGCATCGGCGCCGAGAACGTGCGCTTCGTCTCCGGCACCGACTGCTTCGGCAGCCCCATCAACGAGGGCTACCGCAAGCTCGTAGAGGTCGGCGAGTTTTCGGGCACCATCGCCGACTACGTGCTGGCCAATCACGAGCGCCAGAAGGCCACGCTCGAGGCCTTCCAGGTGAGCCTGGACATCTACGAGGGCAGCGGTATCGGGCATGCGGGCGACGTGCACCAGATGATTACCGACCAGTTCATCGAGCGGCTGCACGAGGCGGGGCACTTGAAGCTGGATTCCACCCTGCAGTTCTACGACGCTGAGGCCGGCACCTTCTTGAACGGTCGCCAGGTGCAGGGGCGCTGCCCCGTGCAGGGCTGCAAGTCCGAGCACGCCTACGCCGACGAGTGCGACCTGGGCCACCAGTACGCGCCGGTGGACCTCATCGCGCCGGTGTCCACGCTCACGGGCACCGCGCCCGAGATGCGCCCGGTGGAGAACTGGTACTTCGATCTGCCCGCCTTCGAGGGCTTCCTGAAGGAGCACGTGCGCGCCCTGGAGGCCGACGACGAGGTGCGCCCCGTGGTCACGAAGGCCATCGCCGAGTTTCTGGCGCCTCCGGTGATCTTCGTGAAGAACGAGCACTTGGAAGAGTACGAGGCCATGGCCCCGAGCCTGCCGCCCCATGAGTTCCGCCCCGCCGAGGGCAACAAGCAGTCCTTCGAGATTCAGTTCGCCACCATCGGCGAGCGCGATGCGGCCCGCGACGCGCTGGCCGCGGCCGGCCTGCGCTTCCGCACCTCGAAGACCCTCGTGCCCTTCCGCATCACGGGCAACATCGAATGGGGCGTGCGCGCACCGGTCTTGGGCGACGTGGAGGGGCTCACCGTGTGGTGCTGGCCCGAGTCGCTGTGGGCGCCCATATCGTTCACCATCACCGTGAACGACGAGCGCGGGCTGCCGCGCACGAGCTGGCGCGACTTCTGGTGCTCCGACGACGCGCGGGTCTACCAGTTCATCGGCCAGGATAACCTGTACTTCTACGGCGTGGCCCAGCCGGCGCTGTGGGAGGCGCTGCGCCCGGGCGGCCTGTTCGCTGAGGGCCCCGACTCCCAGATGCGCCAGACCACGCTCGTGGCGAACCACCACATGCTCTTCGGGAAGAAGAAGGCCTCCTCGTCGGGCTCGGTGAAGCCGCCCACGGGCGAGGAGCTCTTGGAGCACTACACTGCCGAGCAGCTGCGCGCGCACTTTCTGGCCCTGGGCCTCGACCAGAAGTCGGTCGGTTTCTCGCCGAAGCCCTTCGACCCCGACCCGGCCAAGCGCGACGATCCGCGGGTGGCCGACCCGGTGCTCAAGGAGGGCGCGCTGCTCACCAACGTGTTCAATCGCCTGGCGCGCAGCTGCTTCTACGAGGCGGGCAAGAACTTCGATGGCTGCATGCCCCTAGGCCCGGTGACCGAAGAGGTGCGCGAGCGTGCCTATAAGGCGCTGCTCGGCTATGACGAACTCATGCACAAGGTCGAGCTGCATTCGGTGATGTCGCTGTGCGATGAGTTCATCCGCTTCTCGAACAAGTGGTGGGCCGACGGTATCAAGGCCGCCGAGGAGTCGGGGGACGCATCGGCGCGCCGTCAGGTGCTGCTGGATTCTTTCTACCTGCTGCGCGTGGCCACGCTGCTGATGCACCCCATTGTTCCTGCGGGCTGCGAGAAGATTTGCGACTATATGAGCTTCGGCTTCGAGGACTTCTTCAGCTGGAACTACGATTTCGAGTCCAACGAGGAGCTGTGCCCGGCCATCGAGATCGACGCCGGCGCTCATCGCGTCCACGAGCTGCCCCCGCGCTTCGACTTCTTCCGCAAGCACGAGAGCCAGTACAAGTAGGATTCGCGTGCGGTTCGCCCGATTGCCGTGCCGAAGGGCAAATGCCATGGGCGACATCGGCAGTGCGCTTGGAAGTCGGTGCAGCGGGCATCGGCCTGGCTGGAATCGGCCTGGCGGGCATCGGCCTGGCCGTACTTACCTGGGCGCTGCGAGGGTCGATAGAGCAGGAATCGGGAGTCCGTGTTTGACGGGCTCCTTTTTCTTTGGAGTTGGCAAGGCTCGCGATTCGAGGGGCCGCGAAGTGCATCGCTGACGCTCGACTCGCGAAAAAGCACATTTTCCAAATGGTTTTCCTTGTTTGTGCAATATGGCTGAGAATCGATATGGAATAATGCCAGTTCAACGAGGTATGCAGAAAGAGCCATGCGAGCTTCGTGCTCGGAAAATTTGGAAAATGCGATATTTTGGCCGCGCTTATTTGGAAAATGCGCTTTTCTGAAAAGCGAGCGGCGTGAGAGCGTGAAAGCTGGCCAATTTTGCACATTTTCCAAATCTTGACTTTGCTGCAGGGGCTGACCGCAATGGCTGAATAGGGATGGGATTACTTGTCGCGTAAGGAGGGGCAATTGGCTACGATCATCGAGGGGCTGACCGCGGCGCAGTGTTGGACCTGTGGCAGTTTCTACGGGTTGTTCATCGGCGAGACCGTCAGTTTGGATACGGGGGACCGGGTTCCCAAGTTGCGACCGCCGCTGGGAAATCCCGACACCGAAGAGCGCGCGTGGCTGTTGGCAAGCGAGCGACTGGAGATTGTCTACGAGGAGGCGGTCGAATACGCGGAGGCGGCGAGGTGCGATGCGCCCTTCAAGCCGTCGGAGCAGATGGCTGCGAAGGTGCTCGATCAGGGTGCGGGCATGGTGAGCGCGCCGGTGCGCGT
Organism: Adlercreutzia shanghongiae; assembly: GCF_035830635.1. Classification (NCBI taxonomy): domain Bacteria; kingdom Bacillati; phylum Actinomycetota; class Coriobacteriia; order Eggerthellales; family Eggerthellaceae; genus Adlercreutzia; species Adlercreutzia shanghongiae. The sequence continues at coordinate 90,129 of NZ_JAYMFI010000019.1, forward strand.
GATGGCGCCGGGCCGGGCATCGCGCCGGACGACGTCTACCATGGTGTGCCGCGTGAGTGCTGCTGTCCCGCATCCGGGCTCCTTCATTCGCGGACCCGGCGAGGGGCTGCTTATTGCCAGTCCCGAGATGGCGGTGCTCCAGCTGGCCCTCAAGATGCCGCTGCCCAAGTTGGCGGAGCTGGTTTCCGAGCTCTGCTCCACATACTACTACGGCCTTGTGGAGGCATCTCAGATGAGTCGCGGCGCCGAAGGGCTGCGCGCCGAGGTGGCGCTTCGGGAGCAGGCGCTCAGCAATCGCCCCGTTCCCGTCTCGTGCCTTCGGGCTATGGCGCGGTTTGGGGCGCAGTCTGCCGGCTCCAGAGCCGGTCGCGCCATGGCCCGGGCGGTGCGCTGCGCGGTGGACGGCTCGGCCTCGCCCATGGAAACCGCCCTGGCGCTCATGCTCTCGCTCCCGAAGAGCGTTGGCGGCTACGGGCTGCCCAAGCCGCAGATGAACCGCATAGTGCCGGTGGATGCTGAGGCGGGGCGGGTGCGCGTGGCGGATCTGTTCTGGCCCGAAGCGCAGGTAGCGGTGGAATACGACAGCGACGCCTTCCATGCAAAAGGGGAGAAGCTGCGCCTCGATGCGCTGCGGCGCAACCAGCTGGAATCGTGCTCGGTGACCGTGCTCACGGCGACGGCGCAGCACCTGTCGTCGCTCGCGGCGCTGGACGAGCTGGCCGGCCAAATCGCCCGCGCCCTAGGGCGCAGCTTCCATCGGAATCGCCTCGCAAGCGCGTCCGAGCGGGCTGGCCTGCTCGCGTCCTTGAAGCAGCGCAGCATAGAAGGGCTCCGCTGAGCGGCGTCGATGAGCGGCGTCGATGAGCGGTGTCGATGAGCGGTGTCGATGAGCGGTGCGCAGCGGCAATGAAGCTGAGCCTGTTGAGGAGGATCGTGCCCATGCCCGCGCCGACGACGGTCAAATACCACGGCCGGCGGAACACCACGTTGGTCCGTCGGAACCAGAGGCCCATGGCGAAATACGTGAGCGCGCTGGCGCATACCGGCGTCACCCACGGGGGGAAGACGTGCCCGTCTGCAAGGAGGGACGCGGGAAAGAGCAGGGGACCTTGAAAGGCCATGTCGGCCCATGTCCAGTACAGGGTGATGCCCGCCAAAAGCGGCAAAGGGCGGCAAAGGGGGCGGACCCCTGCCCGGTGGGGTGTTTTCTTTACGCAATCCCTTGCATTAGCGGGGGATTGTGCTATTTTAGACAGGCTGTGTCTGCGAGGGTCGCAGGAACAGCGGCAACTATCACACATGCTCGGGCGACCGGCGCTGCGAGTGGCCACCGGAAAAAGGCTGCAGTAAGCTGGGAAGACCTCGGGCAGAGGACTAACGAATGGAGAGAACATGACGAAAGTCAGCATCACCACGCTGCTCGACGCCGGCGCGCACTTCGGGCATCAGACCCGCCGCTGGAACCCCAAGATGAAACCGTACATCTTCGGCAATCGCGGCGATATCTACATCATCGACCTCAAGCAGACCCTCTACGGTCTTGACGCTGCCTATACCTTCGTGAGCAACCTCACCAAGAAGGGCGGCACCGTTCTGTTCGTGGGCACCAAGAAGCAGGCCCAGGAGGCCGTCTCCGAGGCTGCCAACCGCTGCGGCATGCCCTACGTGAACGCCCGCTGGCTCGGCGGCATGCTCACCAACTTCGCCACCATCCGCACCCGCGTGAAGCGCATGGAGGAGCTGGAGGCCATGGACGCCGACGGCCGCATGGCGCTTCTGCCCAAGAAGGAGCAGATCCTGCTGCACAAGGAGCTGGCGAAGCTGCAGACCAACCTGAACGGCATCCGCAACATGAAGAAGGTGCCCGACGCCATCTTCGTGATTGACACCAACCGCGAGGGCATCGCCATCCATGAGGCCCATCGCCTCGAGATTCCCGTGGTGGGCACGCTGGACACCAACTGCGATCCCGACGACGTAGATTACGGCATCCCGGCCAACGACGACGCCATCCGCTCCGTGCGCCTGCTCGCCGACTTCATCGCCGACGCCGTTATCGCCGGCACCGGCGCTGACGTGACCGCCGCCGAGATGGCCGGCGAGGCCGCTGCCGCCGACGCCGTGGCCGAGGTGGCCACCGAGGCCGCCGAGGACGTGGCCGCCGGCGCCGCGGCCGAGGTTGTCGCCGACGTCGTGGCCGACGCCGTGGCCGAGTAAACCCGAGGTAGTAAGACTCTCATTCCCCAAAGGAGGAATTCATGGCTAACATCACCGCTTCCATGGTGAAGGAGCTCCGCGAGATGACCGGCGCGGGCATGATGGAGTGCAAGAAGGCCCTGGCCGAGGCCGAGGGCGACATGGAGAAAGCCGTCGACGTGCTGCGCACCCGCGGTCTGGCCGCCGTGGCCAAGAAGGCGGGACGCGCCACCAACGAGGGCACCGTCATGGCCATCGTGGACGACGCCTGCACCACCGGCGCCGTGGTCGAGCTGAACTGCGAGACCGACTTCGTGGGCATGAACGAGAAGTTCAAGGCCTATGCCGAGAAGATCGCCCGCGCCGCCCTGGCCTCCAAGGCCGCCGACGTGGACGCTCTGAAGGCCGCTTCCATCGACGGCGAGACCGTCGAGGAGATCGTGACCGACTGCATCCACGTGATGGGCGAGAACTCCCAGCTGGCCCGCGTGGCTGTGGTGGAGGCCCAGGCCGTGTCCGCCTATATCCATGGCGGCGGCAAGATCGGCGTGCTGGTGACCTTCAACGTCGAGGGCATCGACCCGGCCTCCGAGGACTTCCAGAAGTGCGGTCGCGACATCGCCATGCAGGTCGCCGCTCTGAACCCGGTGTCCGCCACCCGCGAGGACGTGCCCGCCGACGTGGCCGCCCACGAGATGGAGATCTACAAGGCCCAGGCCGCCGAGTCCGGCAAGCCGGAGGCCATCCAGGAGAAGATCGCCGAGGGCCGCATGGACAAGTTCTACAAGGAGAACTGCCTCGCCGAGCAGGACTTCGTGAAGAATCCCGACCTCACGGTGTCCCAGTACGCCGACGAGTGCGCCAAGGCCATGGGCGGCACGATCGCCATCACCGGCTTCGTGCGCTTCGCTCTGGGCGAGTAGCCTGCAAGCGAGAACTCGCACCTGTAGTTTTTGCTCCAGAATCGGAAAAAGCCCGCGCGTTGGCGCGGGCTTTTTTCTATAATAAGAGCACTTATGGATTAATGCATGACTTGCGGGCGTCGCGGCGCCCCGGCAAAAGGACTAGAAATGAACCAGGAAGTCATCATCGTGCGGGGGAACCATACCCTCGAAGGCGACGTGCAAATATCCGGCGCCAAGAACTCGGCGCTCAAGCTCATGGCCGCATCCATTCTGGGCCAGGGCGAGACGGTGCTGCACAACGTGCCGCTTATCTCCGACATCGAAATCATGGCCGAGGTGCTCGAGCGCCTCGGTGCCACGGTCAAGCGCGAGGAGCATACCCTGCGCATCGATACGGCCAACGTAAATAGCTGCGAGACGCCCTATGAGCTCGTCTCGAAGATGCGCGCTTCCATCTCCGTGCTCGGCCCCCTCATCGGCCGCTTCGGCGAGGCGCGCGTGGCCATGCCCGGCGGCTGCCAGATCGGCGCTCGTAAAATCGACATGCATCTGGTGGGGCTTGAGGCTTTGGGCGTCCACTTTGATGTGGACCACGGCGTGCTGGAGGCGACAACGCCCCAGGGCATGAAGGGCGCCCACGTTTACTTGGAATTCCCCTCGGTGGGGGCGACGGAGAACATGCTCATGGCCGCGGTGACCGCCGAGGGCCATACGGCCATCGAGAACGCGGCCTGCGAGCCCGAGATCGAGGATTTGGCCAACATGCTCAACGCCATGGGGGCCAAGGTGTCCGGCGCGGGCACCTCGCTCATCGAGATCGAGGGCGTGCCGCTCTCGTCGCTGCACCCTTGCGAGCACACCACGGTGGGCGACCGCATCGAGGCGGGCACGTTCCTCGTCGGCGGCGCGCTGACGGGCGGCCCGCTCACGGTGCGCGGTATCGATCCGGCCTTCTTGCGCATGGCCATCATGAAGCTGCGCGCCATGGGCTGCGAGGTTCAAACCGGTAAGGACTGGATTACCGTGAGCCGCGAGGCGCCGCTGTGCTCGGTGGACATCCAGACCTTGCCCCATCCGGGCTTCCCGACCGACTTGCAGGCCCAGTTCATGCTGCTGGCGGCACTCGCCGACGATGTGTCGGTCATCACGGAGAACGTCTTCGAGAACCGCTTTATGTTCGCTGCCGAGCTCATGCGCATGGGCGCCGATGTGACGCTGGACGACCATCACGCCATCGTGCGCGGCGTGGATCATCTGCAGGGCGCTCCGGTGTCCTCGACCGACCTGCGCGCGGGTGCCGCCCTGGTGCTGGCGGGTATTGTGGCCGACGGCGAGACGAGCGTGCATCATCTGGAGCACATCGATCGCGGCTATGAGGACTATGCGGGCAAGCTCGCCTCTCTCGGCGCCGATATTCGCCGCGTGGCGGCTCCCTCTCCTCGATAGGGGCGCTCATGGCTTTGCACGGTAGAAAGGCCTCTTCGGCCTCGCGGACGCGCCGCGTGACACGGCGCGTGAACGACTCCATGATCGGCTCCCATGTGGAGCGCAGCCCCTCGGGACGCCCCCGCCATGCCGCCTCGGCGGGGGCGGAGCGCGCCTCCCGCGTCGATTTCTCCGACAGCCGGCGCAGCCGTCGGGCCAATCGCGGCATGGTGGAGCAGGTGGACGTTGCCGCCACGAGCGGGGAGAGCGACTCCGATTTTGCCCGCCGCCGCTCGCGCAGGGGGTATGTAGAGGAGATTCAGGCGCGCACCCGCCGCCGCAAGATGGCGTTTCTCGGCGCGGTGGCCGCGCTTGTCGTCGTGGTTGCGGCAGTAGCTGGCACCATGGCGTTTTTCGCGTGGTCCGACTCCCAGCTCTCCTTGGGCGACTCCAACGCCAAGGAGGCCCTCGTGGCCGCCGAGGACGGTGCCGCCTCCTACGCGCTGCTCGTTGCCGACCTGACTACGGGCGCTACCGCTCCCAACGATACCGACAAGGCCTACATGGCCGTGCGCATCGATGCGGCCTCCCGTGTGCTCACGTTCGTGACCATTCCGTCTTCGGTCGCGGTGGAGCTATCCGATGGCGAGCGCCATGCGCTGTCCGATGCGCAGTCCGTTGGGGGAGACGCGGAGCTTCTGCGCGCGGCGGGCGCTTTGCTCGGCATCGAGTTCTCCCACTTCGCCTCCACGAACGCCGAGGGACTCTCCCGGCTGGTCGATATCGTGGGCGGCGTGCCCGTGGAGCTTTCCGAGGAGGTGGACGACCCTCGGGCCGGCACCCGCGTGCTCGCCGCCGGGGCCCAGACCCTCGACGGCGCCCAGGCGCTCACGCTTCTGCGCGCATCCAACTACGCCGAGGCCCTTGAGACCCAGGCGAAGATGCGCGCCTTGTTCACGGTGAACTTGGCCGAGTGCGCCGCTTCGGGCGAGGGCCTCGCCTTCCCGAGCGTGGTGGCCGACGGCTCCGCCTTCGTCTCTACCGATTGGACGAGCGGCCAGATCATCGCCATGGGAGACGCATTCAGTCCGCTGACGGACGCGACGGTGTACGCTGCCGTGGTTCCCGGACGTACGGTGGATGGCGAGGACGGCGCACCGGCGACCTTTGAGGTGGCCGGCGACGAGCTCGCTTCCATGATGGAGGCTGTGAAGTCCGGCCAGTCGCCGCAGGCGGCCGAGGCCGACCTGGCCAACGTGGACCGCAGCCTCGTCACCGTGGAGGTGCGCAATGGCAGCGGCATCCAGGGGGCGGCGGCCCGTTGCGGGGAGCTGCTCACCTCCGACGGCTACGAGGTGGCCTCGGTGGGCAATGTGGACGACGGCGCCGTTTACCCCGAGACCCTCGTTATCTACAAGGATGAGGCCTTCGAAATCGCGGCCAAGGCCATCGTGAGCGATCTGTCCGCGGGCCGGGTGGTGAACGGCGGCGATTTCTACCACTTCGACACCAACGTTTTGGTGATTATCGGCAGCGACTGGATCGGCTAGGGGGCGCGGGTCCGCCCTGTGCTATGATGCCCTCGATACAAGAACCTCTCATGATAGGAGTGACTCATGGTTGAGAAGTCCGATGTGGCGGCCGTGCTGGAGCTGATCCGTCCGAGCCTTCAGGCCGATGGCGGCGACGTGCAGCTGGTGGACGTGTCCGAGGACGGCGTGGTCACCGTGGAGCTGCAGGGCGCCTGCAAGGGCTGCCCCATGTCCCAGATGACGCTCGCCAACGGCGTGGAGCGCATCCTGAAGGAGCGCGTGCCCGGCGTGACCAGCGTGGTGCCGGCTCAGTAATCTGTTCCGTGCGGCCTGACGGCCACACGGACCACTCGACGCTACGAGGCTCTGACGCATTTCATATTCACCCTTGTTTTGCACTCGGCGTTGGCCGAAGCCAACTTGGTGCAAAGGCGGGCGAATCTGAAACGCGTCAGAGCCTCTCGCTGACTTTAACCAACCAAGTATTGTATTAACGAGAGCGAGAGAGGCTGGTGTATGGAAGGCTGTTGGAGCTTTCGCGGATGCGATGACGAGATGCAGGGGCGCTGTCCGCACAACGTGCCGGGAGAGCCCTGTCCGGCGGATTGCCACTATGCTGCGTGCCATCGCCCGACCCATGTGGTGTGCGACGACTTCGACGTGCTGCTGAACCCCAGCCGCGATTACGACGCGGCCGTAAAGCAGGTATGCCGCTTCTGCGAGCACTTCCTCAAGAACGGTCCGGACATCGATCCAAAGACGTGCACCCGCGACAAGTTCAGCGGCCGCAACCGATTCTTGCTGTAAGGAAACGAATGCGCGGGCGCAGCGCCCTTGACGCCGCCTCGCGCACCGGCTCTGCTACAATGTGGAGCAGGACAGTGATGATTCTGAGGCAAAGGCGGTGAGCGCAGTGAAGACGATGGTGACCTGTCCGGCCTGCAGGGCCGACGACGTCGAGCTTGCCTCCTTCGACTCGCTCATGGCCCTGCGAAGCGACATCGCCCTGTACACCCTGACCTGCCCGCACTGCGCCACGCGCATTTCCGCGCTGTTGCCCATCCCGCCCGAGCTGCGGGAGGAAGTCATGTTCGCTGCGATCGAGCTGGGTGCCGGCATGGGCGCCCACGAGGGAACATCCTGATGCTGAACGAAATCTACCAGGGGCTCGACCCCATCGCCTTCTCGCTCGGACCGCTGGTGGTCCGTTGGTACGGCCTGGCCTACGTGGCCGGCTTCGTCTGCGCCGCCGCCATCGTGTATTTCGTGGCTCGGCGCTGGAAGCTCGGCGTGTCCGAAGACAACCTGTTGACGCTCATGGTCTGCGCTATCGTCGGCGTGGTTCTGGGCGCGCGGATCGGCTACGTGCTTTTCTACGGCGACGGCTACTACTTCGCCCATCCGCTTGAGATCCTCGCCTTCAACCAGGGGGGCATGAGCTTCCATGGCGGTATGGTGGGCCTGCTCATCGGCGGTGCCGTGGCGGCGCGCATGACGCGCATCCCGTTTCTCACCCTGGCCGATCTGGGCTCTATCGCCGCGCCCGTGGGGCTGTTCTTCGGCCGCTGCGCCAACTTCGTGAACGGCGAGCTGTGGGGCGCGCCCACCGACGGGCCTCTCGGCGTCGTTTTCGGCGGCGCGGCCGGCATGATGCCGCGGCACCCCAGCCAGCTCTACGAGGCGGTGCTCGAGGGACTGGTCATCTTCTGCGTGCTCTACGCGCTCTCGCGCAGGGTGCCGCCGCGCCCGCAGGGCACCTTCGTCGGCTGGTTCATGGTGCTCTACGGCGTGTTCCGCTTCCTTATCGAGTTCGTCCGCGAGCCCGATGTGCAGCTGGGATACCTTTGGGGCGGCTGGCTCACCATGGGCCAGGTGCTCTCGGCCCCGCTCATCGTGGCCGGGGTGGCGCTGCTCGTCTATGCGGCGAAGACGCGCAAGCCTCAGCAGGGTCCCTTGCTTGCGGGGACGGCGGGCTTCGATGCGCCGTCGGGAGATGCCCCGACAGGTGAGGCGGACGGCGATGCTTCCCATAAGGCGGAGTAGGGTTTTCCTGTAACGACGCGGTGTCACTCGTCAATGCGCGCCGTGCTTGCGGGGTCGTTGCCCTACAATGCGTGAAGCGACTGGGTTCTGCAGCCGCCGTATTTTTTCGATACTGAACGTAAGAGATATGAGGTGCAACATGGATGTGAAGTTCTTCAAGTGCATGCACTGCGGAAACATCGCCGTGAAGGTGTTCGACGCCGGTGTGCCGCTGGTGTGCTGCGGCGAGAAGATGGTGGAGCTTGTGGCTGATTCCCAGGACGCGGCGCTGGAAAAGCACGTGCCTGCCGTCGAGGTTAAGGGCAGCAAGGTCGTCGTGAACGTGGGCTCGGTGGACCATCCCATGACCGAGGAGCACTGGATCCAGTTCATCTGCCTGGTCACCGACAAGGGCTACCAGATCAAGCCGCTGACTCCGGCCGATGCCCCCCACGCCGAGTTCGTCGTCCCCGAGGGCGAGAAGCCGTTGCGCGTGTACGAGCACTGCAACCTCCACGGCCTGTGGGTGACCGAGATCTAACAGGTATTGAAGAGTCGGCAGAAAGCTGCTAGACTGCAAGCAGCGGGTGTATCTCGGCCCTAAGCGAGACAGTTAGCAGAGGGCTTCTCTTGGCCCGAAGCAAGACATTTATAAGCGAGTGTTTCGCAGCTCTGAGTGCGAACGTAACAGCAGGGAGCGGGAAGTCCGCTCCCTGCTTTGTCATTGGGGGAGGGGTCAATGAAATCGATTGCGTTCTTTACCGTAGATGAAGCCTATGTGGACTACCTGCGAACAGTGGAGCCAAGGCTGTTCGGGAACGCTCGTCCGGGGCAAGGGCATTCCCGAAAATACCTAGGAATCATATTCCAGGTTAAGGGGATGAACTATTTTGCCCCGCTCTCTTCTTTCAAGAGCAAGCATCGCAAAATGAAGAACTCCCTTGACTTCATCAAGATTGGTGAATACGCCGTCGTTAACCTCAATTGCATGTTTCCTGCTCCGGATGCTGTGGTCTCTAGAGTTGACTTCTCGCAAGAGAAAGACGGCCGCTATCGATCATTGCTTTTGGCTGAATATCGTATCGTCAAGCGTTCGCAGGAAAAGATACGAAAAAATGCCGAGAACCTATATCGGCACAAGGTTGAGTTCGGAAATTCCACGAAACTCGCTGCTCGCTGCAACGATTTTGTTGCCCTGGAAAAAGCGAGTTCGACATATCTGGCCTAAACAAAAGCATTTTGTGGATAAATCACATTTCGTCGAAATTGAGAAGGTCGGACACGCTGACACGAAAAACCCCAGCTAATGCGAGGAGAGTATGTAGTCGTGGATTCATGGGCGTTCCCAATGCGGACTCGCCTTTTTCGGTGGAGGTGCGCATGGCTGGTTCAGAATTTGAAAATGCAGTGAATACGAAAAGTGCGGACGTCGAGAAAACGATGGTTTCTTCAGAGAATGGTGATAGGACGAGCGATGCCTCTCGATTGGAAAAAGGCGGGAAGCCCAAGGGCAGAATACGTCGACTGTTAGACGTGGCCGTTTCTTTGATGGCAGTTCTGACGCTGGTGTCATTCTGCTCTTCAACATGTGCTGGACCGAAAGACGAGATTGAAGGCAAGTGGATGGGGGTCGGCGTTGCCTCCGATGTTTCTCTTGAGGAAGCACGTGCCGGGGATATTGGTTCAAGTGCAATTCTCCCCATGGACCGTGACGAGGACTACATCAAGTTTGATTCCAGTGGGCACGGAGAAGTGGGAACAGCGGGAGAGTCCGTTAGTTTCTCGTGGGAAACTTCGGAGGAACAGGGCGATGCTCAGAGTCAGTTGTTGACGTATCGGCTGCGTTTTGAAACCGGGAAAACCGCCTACGCGTTTATTGATCTCGAGGATAGCGGGACGCTTGATGTTGTTTTCCCGTCTGACGACGATGCTGTCTCAGTATGGCTTTTCAAACGATGACCGTATGATCTTGCAGTTCCCGCTCGCGGAGGGAAATGAGAAAGACCCGTGTTGCGCGGGTCTTTTTTCTTGCATTCGGAGAAAACGGTGCTAATATAAACAAGCTTGTCTCAAGGCTTGGTCGGAAACCAAGCCCACTTTTGACCCCTTGGTCGGAAACCAAGGAAGATAGGAGAACCCATGAAGCAAGGCATTCATCCGGAGTACATGGACTGCGTCGTGAAGTGCAGCTGCGGCAACACCTTCACCACCCGCTCCACCAAGCCCGAGCTGAAGATCGACATCTGCAACGCCTGCCATCCCTTCTACACCGGCACCCAGAAGCTCATCGACACCGGTGGACGCGTCCAGCGCTTCGCCGACCGCTTCGGCGCCGCCAAGGACGTCGTTGCCGAGCGCGAGGCCGCCAAGAAGGCCGAGCGTGCCGCTCAGATCGCCGAGCGCGAGGCTGCCAAGAAGGCCGAGCGCGAGGCCAAGGCCGCTGCTAAGGCCGAGCGTGCCGCCGCTTACGCCGCCAAGGCTGCCGAGGAGGCTGCCAAGGCCGAGGCTGAGGCCGACGTTCAGGCTATGGACGACGCCGCTGCCGAGGGCGCCGTTGAGGAGGCTGCCGAGGTGGAGCTGACCGACACCGAGGTTGCCGAGGCCGTCGAGGAGGCCACCGAGTAGCCCGTTGCTTCTCATGCTTGCGAAAGACCCGCCCGCGCCCATCGCGCAGCGGGTCTTTTTCTTTTGCAGAGTCCTTATTTTTCGAGCGTAATGAGAATAACCAACTATAATTTCCAAAAAACCAGGGACGAATCAAATGTCAGCGAGGTGCCTGTTGGAACCGCCGCGTCGGCAAGTCCGTTCGTCCCGCTAGGGCGAACGGAGCAGTGAAGATGGTTGCGAATCCCGAGCAGGATTTCGTTTTGAAGACGGTTGAGAGCCGCGACGTGCACTTCGTGCGCTTCTGGTTCACCGACGTGCTGGGCAATATGAAGTCCTTTGCCGTGGTGCCCGATGAGTTGGAGAGTGCCTTTGAGGACGGCATGGGCTTCGATGCGAGCTGCATCGCGGGCTTTTCGGCCGCCAGCGAGTCCGACATGCTGGCACACCCCGACCCCTCCACCTTCCAGGTGCTGCCCTGGCGACCGCAGTCGAACGCGGTGGCGCGCATGATCTGCAGTATTCGCACGCCGGAAGGGGAGCCCTATGTCGGCGACTCGCGCCACGTGCTGGAATCGGTGGTGCGCAGGGCGGCTGAGGCCGGCTACTCGTTCATCGTGGGGCCGGAGCTGGAGTACTTCTACTTCAAAGACGCCGAGGGCACCGAGGTGCTCGACCGCGGCAGCTACTTCGACCTCACCTCGCTCGATTCCGCTTCCGATCTGCGTCGCGACACGGTGCTCACGTTGGAGAAGATGGGCATTCCCGTGGAATACTCCCATCATGAGAAGGGGCCCTCGCAGCACGAGATCGACCTGCGCTACGCCGACGCGCTCTCCATGGCCGATGCGGTGATGACCTATAAGCAGGTCGTGAAGGAAGTAGCCATGAAGCACGGGGTGTACGCCTCGTTCATGCCCAAGCCCATGGCCGATGCGCCCGGCAACGGCATGCACGTGCATCAGAGCCTCATCGACAATTCCGGCAACAACGTCTTCTTCGATGCGAACGACTCGTCGGGCTACAACCTGTCGTCTGTGGCGAAAAGCTACATCGCCGGCCTGCTCAAGTACGCGCCGGAATACACGCTCGTCACGAACCAGTATGTGAACTCCTACAAGCGCCTGCAGCCGGGGGGAGAGGCTCCCACCTGCATCAGCTGGGGCGCCCGCAACCGCTCGACGCTGGTGCGCATCCCGGGCTATCGCCCCAACAGCGAGTCGGCGTGCCGGGTGGAGCTGCGCAGTCCCGATCCGGCGGCGAACCCCTATCTCGCCTTCGCGGTCATGCTGGCGGCGGGCCTGGCGGGCATCGAGGAGGGCTTAGAGCTGATGGACCCGGTTGACGATGCGGCGCCCCTTGGCTGCTCGCGCCACGAGCACCGTGAGCGCGGTATCGAGACGCTGCCGGAATCGCTCGGCGAGGCGGTGGAGCGATTCGCGGCCAGCCGGCTTATGCGCGAGACGCTGGGAGAGCACATCCACGACTACCTCGTGCGCGCCAAGCGCGCGGAGTGGGAGGCCTACCAGGGCATCGTGTCCGACTGGGAGCTCGAGCAGAATTTGGCGGTGTTGTAGCATGCAGCGCAAAACCGTCATCTTCATTGCCGACAGCCTTGATAACGCGCACAAGTTCCAGCAGGTGCTCTCGAAGCTGGATGTGGACGTGGCGGCGGGCTCCTCGACGCAGTTCAAGAAGCTCCTCTCGACGCACCCTGCCCACGACTTGGTGATCTACGAGGCGCGAGGCGAGGCCTTGGGCACGGTGTCCTCCGTGGAGGCGGCCCTGGCCGAAGAAGGGTCGAGCGCCATGCTCCTCATCGTCAACGAAGACCAGCTGGCGCAGTTCCGTCTGCCGGTGTCCTGCAAGGCCGATTTCGTCGTGCACGGCGCCGGGGCGGCCGAGTGCGCCACTCGTATTCGCCAGCTTCTGTGGCCCGGCAACGAGAGCAGCTCGGCCGACTACATCACCGTAGACAACATGACCGTGAACCTGGCTACCTACCAGGTGAAGGTCGGCGGAGAGCCGGTGGACCTCACGTACTTGGAATATGCTCTTTTGGCCTTCCTCGTCACCCATCCCGGCCGCACCTACTCCCGCGATGCGCTGCTGCGGCGCGTGTGGGGCTTCGACTACTACGGCGGCAGCCGCACCGTCGACGTCCACGTCCGCCGCGTGCGCGCCAAACTCGGACCCGAGTTGGCCCAACGCCTCGAAACCGTACGAGGCGTCGGCTATTTATGGAACGCATGAGGTAAGTACGAGGGTATAATCAAGCAAGTAAGAGCTGCAAGGTGGCGGGGAGGGGGCGCCCGCAGACCTCTGCGCGCCCTGTGGTGAACGCCGTTATTTAAGAAATAGCTTCCACTTCAGCAGCAAGTGTTTTGGGATGGTACCGACCAATGTGCGTTCCTCCCGCTATTTCCTTTAACGGCGTTCGCAGCAGGAGCTAGCGTGCAGCGGGCTGCGGGCGCCCCCTCCCCGCCACCTTCCCGAAAACCCTTCAACAAAGACCCCGAAAGGCTCAGAATGTCGAAAAAAATCGCCGTTATCGATGGAAACTCGCTCATGCATCGCGCCTATCACGCGGTGCAGACGCCCATGAACGCCAAGGACGGCACCCCCACCAACGCGGTGTTCGGCTTCCTTACCATGCTCTGCAAGTTCATCGAGATGGCCGACCCCGATGCCGTGGTGTGCGCCTTCGATGCCGGCAAGCCTGTTCACCGCATCGAGGCGCTGGCCCAGTACAAGGCCCAGCGCCCGCCCATGGACGAGGATTTGCGCGTGCAGTTCCCCGTTATCGAGGAGCTGCTCGGCTCCATGGCCATTCCCGTGGTGAAGGTGCCCGGTTGGGAGGGAGACGACATTTTAGGCACCATCGCGGCCCGCGATGAGCAGCTCGGCTACGAGACGCTGCTCGTGACCGGCGACAAGGACGCCTACCAGCTGGCGAGCGAGCTTACGCGCATCGTAACGACGAAGAAGGGCATCACCGATGTGACCATCAACGGCCCGGCCGAGGTGGAGGAGCGCTATGGCGTGACCCCGGCGCAGTTCATCGACTATCTGGGCCTGATGGGCGACAGCTCCGACAACATTCCCGGCGTGCCCGGCATCGGGCCCAAGACGGCCACGAAGCTGCTGCAGACCTACGGCTCTATGGAGGGCATCTACGAGCACGTGGACGAGCTTAAGGGCAAGCAGAAGGAGAACATCGAGAACAACCGCGAGACGGCGTTTCTGTCCCGCGATATCGCGACCATCGTGACCGATTTGGACTTCCCCCTCGATCTGGAGGGGGCGGCGTTTCCCGCCTTCGACGCGGCGGATGTGGAAGAGACCTTCGGCAAGTATCAGCTGGCAAGCCCCCTGGCGCGCGTGCTCGCCATGATCGATGCGGAGCCGCCCTCGCGGGAGGCGAAGCTGGAGGTAGCACCGGCCCTCGGTGGCGCCGAGGGCGCCGCAGAGCTGGCCCGGGCCCTTGAGGCGGGGGAGTGCGTGGGCGTGGCCTTCGTGGACCCGGAGCAGGTGTCGCTGTTCGACGAGGGGGCCACGGCCGCCTTCGCCACCGACAAGGCCACGGTCATTGCCGAGGGAGACGATGCCCTGGCCCTGCTCGCCTCGCTGATAGAGGAGGGCTCCTTCGTCTCTTTGGACGTGAAGGCCGATGTGCGCCGCGTGTATCCGGCCGATACCGCCGAGAAGGCGCTGGTGAGCGACGGGGCGGTGCTCGCCATGGACGGATTCGACCTGTCGGTGGCCGGCTATGTGCTGAACTCGTCGGTATCCGCTTACACCTACGACTCGCTCATGGAGGCGTTCGCGGGCGCTACGCTGCCCGAGGCCGAGGCCGATGCCGACCGCGCCGCCCTGCGCGCCACGGCCGCGCGCCTTTTAAGGGGGCTGCTCGTTGAGGCGCTTAAAAAGGAAGGCAGCTGGGAGGCCTTCGCCGATATCGACCTGCCGCTCGTGGGCGTGCTCGCCTGCATGGAGCGCGTGGGCGCGGCCATCGACGTGCCGCGCCTTGAGAAGCTCGGTGCCGAAGCCCAGGCCGAAGTGGACAAGCTCACGGCCGAGATTTACGAGCTGGCGGGGGAGTCCTTCAACCTGGGCTCTCCGAAGCAGCTGGCCCATATCCTGTTCGAGGTGCTCGAGCTGCCGCCGGTGAAGAAGAACCAGCGCGGGTATTCCACCGACGCCAAGGTGCTCACGGAGCTCTCGGCCATCCATCCGCTGCCCGTGCTCATCTTGCGCTACCGCGAGTTCGCGAAGATCAAGAGCACCTACATTGACGCTCTGCCCCGCATGCGCGCCCAAGACGGCCGCGTGCACACGCAGTTCAACGAGACCGTCACCACCACAGGGCGCCTGTCCTCTTCGGACCCCAATCTGCAGAACATCCCGGTGCGCACGGAGTTCGGCCGCCAGATTCGCAGCTGCTTCGTGCCGCTGCGCGCCGGCGAGCTGTTCCTCTCGGCGGACTACTCCCAGATCGAGCTGCGCCTGCTCGCCCATTTGTCCGGCGACGAGCATCTCGTGGCCGCCTTCAACTCCGGTGCGGACTTCCACGCCTCCACGGCGGCCCGCGTCTTCGGACTGCCAGTAGAGGCCGTGACGCCCGAGATGCGCAGTCGCGCCAAGGCCGTGAACTTCGGCATCGTTTACGGGCAGCAGGCTTTCGGCCTGGCCCAGACCCTCGATATTCCCGTGGCCGAGGCCCGCGAGATGATCGACCGCTACTTCGAGGCCTATCCGGGCGTGCGCACGTATCTGGACGAGACGGTGGCTAAGGCCAAGGAATGCGGCTATGCCGAGACCATGCTCGGGCGCAAGCGCCACATTCCGGAACTGAAGAGCTCCAACGGCCAGCAGCGGGCCTTCGGCGAGCGCACGGCGATGAACCACCCCATGCAGGGCAGCGCCGCCGACATCATCAAGATGGCCATGAACGAGGTGCAGCGCCGTCTTTTGGACGAGGGCTTCGCAGCCCAGCTGATGATCCAGGTGCACGACGAGCTGGACTTCTCGGTCCCTGAGGCCGAGCTCGAGCGCCTGGCCGCTATGGTGAAGGAAGTTATGGAGGGCGTCGTCGACCTGAAAGTGCCCCTCATCGCCGACGTCAGCTGGGGCCCCACCTGGGCCGAAGCCCACTAGAACGTCAACCATGCGTCGGACCGGCGGGAAGGGCGCGCCCTTCCCG
>NZ_JAYMFI010000020.1:0-1574 GCF_035830635.1 Adlercreutzia shanghongiae
CCCGCCGGTCCGCCAGGGGAGCCCCTACACCGTTTTCCAGAAGTCCTGGATGAGCTCCTGGCGGTTGGCGTGCCCCGTCTTCTGCAGGATGTTGTGCACGTGCACCTTCACCGTGGAAGGCGCCAGCGACATGGCCGAGGCGATGTTCTGGTTGTCATGGTCGCGCAGGATGTAGTCGAGCACCTCCTGCTCGCGGGCCGTCAGCTGATGGCGCTTGGCATACACGAGCAGATCTTCCGCTGTCTGGCGGTAGCGCTGGGTGTCGTCTATCACGGGCGACTTGCTTGAGTGGATGCTCAGCTGCCGCAAGGCGAACCAGCACGTCATGGCCGCGCACACCATCATGAGCAGGTTCTCGGCGTAGTTGCGCTCGGCCGTGAGCGTCACCGGTCCAAGCGCAATGGTGTCGGTGGAGAGAACGAGGAAGAACAGGGCGTCCTCGGCCACCATGACCACGCCGAGCAGCGCCAGCGCAATGCAGTGCACCTTGTAGCGCCCGAGCCGCTGGCGCTCCACTTCGTCGCGAGTGCGCAGGAAGTGGGCGCCGCCGTAGAGCAGGATCCAGAACATGAAGGCCGCGCGGCAGCTGTAGTAGCAGAAGCGCAGCATCTTGCTCTCGCCGGAGACGGCAAGGAGGAGAAGCGAGATCGCCACATAGGCGACGAGGGGGACGGTGCGCATGACCCGGCGGCGTTCGCCGATGTACTCGCAGACCATGTACCAGAAGGCCCCGAGGAACCCAGCGCCCGTCGCCATGGTGTAGAACGAGCGCAGGAAGTAGTATTCCCAGGAGAGCCCCGCCGTGAACGTATGGGCCGCGTAATCGTCTTGCAGAATCGAGGCGACGTCGAAGAAGTAGAACAGAAAGGCGACGCAGGCGTACAGCATCGTCTTGCGCTTGGTCACCAGATACGACGACAGGCATACTGCCGCGGTGAGTGCCGAGACGAGAATCACTAAGAGCGTCTCGTAGAAAATCGCCAATCCCATAGACCCCTTCTTCAGCCAGCCAGCAGTTATCTATGTGCCTTGGGCTCATTATATCGCTTATCGGAGTCCCCGAAGAGAGGGCGCCCCCTCGTTGAGCCGAAAGGGGCTCGCAGTGGAGCGCGCGCGGGCGGGCAAAAAGGGCTTCGGAGCTCAATTGTGGAGAGGGGAAATCCCTCGATTTTTTAGGCAGCAACCTTACGAGAAGGTAACAACGCTCAAAAATCTGACATAAAGTCAATAGCATTGATTTGAAAATTCGGTAAGTGACCTGCGGTTTACGACGGGTGTAGAAGAAAATGCTTTGCTCTAATCGCTAAATAGACGGCCTGCTACACCTGGTTTAGACCTATCGCAACTTCCATATTTCCTGCACATTGAATTCATCAAATCGCGAGTCTGTCGTGGGCTCGCGTGTCGCGGAAGGGAAACCGCGGCAGCCGGCAATCGATGGGCGCATCTGCGCCAGATCGGAGAGCTTTTATGCAAGGAGTAAACGTCAAGAGCGAGATCGGCGAGCTCAAGAAGGTCATCCTTCACCGCCCCGGCGACGAGCTGCTGAACCTCACCCCCAACACCCTGGAGGA
>NZ_JAYMFI010000021.1:0-28892 GCF_035830635.1 Adlercreutzia shanghongiae
GCTGCTGTGCACGCTGGACCGCCTGTTCGACCGAGCGTCGGTGTTCGTGATGAAGGGCGCCAGCTTCCGCGGTGCCGAACTTGAGATATTCTCGGTGGAGACGATGCCGATGGCGCCCCTTTCGGTCAGTGCGTTCCCCTTGAACGCAACAGATCGAATTCTACGGGGCGGAGAGCGCGGTACCGATGGGCTTACTTGCGGTACCAACTCTGCTGACCGACGGTACCAGCATTTGCTGATTGTGGGTACCAAACAGGATTACTGCTCAATCATATCGGATACCCCTTTCCAAGCGGTAGTGAGATGAGCGATCTCATATCCAAGGATTCTTGCTAGGCCCACCTCGCTGGATAAGCACAGGCCCCAAAAGAACAAACAGCTCAACCCAAAGAGATGGAGCTGAAATTCGTTTCCTTATTTCTAGCCACAACTATAGAGGGAATATGCTTTACGGCTGCTAGAGCCATTTTCTCCACGGGCTCCAGTATCGCAACTATGCCGCACATCAAAAGAGCAGCGTACACAAAAACTTGGAGCGGATTAAAGAGGCTAAGCGATACGCCAATTGCGCTCAAAAGAGCGGTTACAATAATCTTCGCGATTGACTCTGAGCCACAAAGATATAGACTACTTCTCCCCAGTCTCTGTAAAACAGTACAATCCCTTAAACAATAGGACACAAGCAGAAGAAAAGCGATAATAAATAGGGCGCGAATTGCTTCAACATAGTATCTCAAGATCGGTAATTCAAGCAACACCATCAATATATCGAATCCGAAGAAGGCAAGGGCGGAGTAGCCAAAAAGGACGATACCCAAAAGAAAACAGCGGCGGGCGGTATAGGCATCTTTGCTAATAAGAGATAGGGTTTTCCTCAACCAAGGGAACGCGCCATAACCTATTGAGTAATACATCAAGTAATACAATGCACTATCTATATTGTAGTACCAAGAAGGATTAACTATTGGATGGATGACAGTATTCGCAAAGAGGAAAATGCCCATAGACACAAAAACGATTGCCCAGGTACGACGAATGAGCATGTGAATCAATTTGAATAAAATCGACGTTGTCCACAGACATGATAAGAACCAAATCGCCCCAAACGCAGTGTTGCGAACCCCTCCATGAGCAAATGCTAGAAATAACTGATGCATCGCTTCACTATTATCAATTTCATTAGATATTAAACGTATTATTATTAATAATACACAAAAGAAATAATACGGAAGAAGTAATGTAATGCTCTTTTTCTTCAGATATCCCTTAAATGATCCTTCAGCAGAAATAAACTCAGTACACCCCGAGACAAAGAAGAAAAGTGGAACCTGGTTCATAAAAATAAATGTCATCCAAGGCCCCGATGCATCAAAGTGTCCCACAAAAATCTCAAACATGCCAACGCACTTCAAAACATCAAGCCAGCCGTATCTTTTCCTATCATCTATGTTTAGCGAGCTACGAGCCTCGCACCTCTTAATATTTGTTTCCGCTTCACGCATAAAATCTAACCTCAATGAATGAACTGAACCCGCAGCTATTAAAAATCAACAAAGATACCATTGCTTCATAAACAACTATACAATTTCATCAACTAGACTACCTCTATTCGTCGCCCCGATTGTAAATCCCGACTCTTTACCCTTCGTATACGCATACGCCATTGCGAGAAAGAATACGAACTGGATAAACATGACAGACTCCATGAGGCCACCGACAAAAAAAGCACCCAGGAGAAGAGAGTATAGGCTTGCTGAATACTCGAGTCGTCGTTTATATAGGCCGATACACGTAATAGCCGTCATCGCCAAACAAACCATCAACGACAGCAAGCCACCCCAAAGCAGTATATCTAGAATACCATTATGGGCTGTCCAAAATGTCTCGCTTCCAAAACCGAGCAGAGGAGACCCTCCTTTGGGGCGCCCAAATAAAAGGTAGTCAGGATAGACGGCGGCAAACGTCTGATCCCACAATTCCGTCCGCCCTGTAAAATCAAGACCGCGATGCAGCACCCTCTCAATAAAGAGACCGAAAACCGATTGTGCGCGAAACACTACTAGAAGCAAGAAGAAAACAAGGTAACCGACTCCGAAAACGACAGCGTTCATAACGCGACGAATATCCCGCTTTTGAATAAGCGCCAACCCAACTATCACAAATGCCAACTCCACTGCAGAGGTGGCCGAAAACGCCAAGTAACTCTGAACTAGTGCGGCAAGCAGAAGAAGCAAACTTCGCAGCGAAAACCTCTTTCCCCGACGTGCATCGAGGAGAACGGAGACGATTATGGACGGCAGGTAAATCCTGCTGAATCCATTTCGATAACCAATTGAAGTATATGCCACTTGACCGAAAGCATCTGGATGAGCCACCATCGTATATACCAACTCAATAGTGTTTGCAACTGAATAGGAAGCCATCACTACGAGCATTCCCCATAAAAGCTCATCGCTCTTCCTCTGAGCATAGACGCCAACCAAAAGCATAGTCGACACGCAGGGAAAAGCCACCCTCACCGCCCAGATAAGGGGGGCATCACCGAAAATCATTGTCAAAATGGAGCAACCGCCATAGGCGAGTGCCAGCCCGTAGAACACCGCCTTCTCGCCCTTCATCGCATAAAGAATAATCGTGAGTGCTATAAGCGCATATCGCAAAGCCCAAAGCGAGCCAGGTGCCAATTCCTCAAGCCATTCAGACACAGTATCGGCGGGAGCCATAACAACAAAGAAGAAAGCGAAGCCCATAATGTGCGCATAGCGCCCTAACCTCCCATCAACCTGTGGGCTTTCCTTTTTCGGATGTCTTCGATATACACCTTTAGTCGCAATTGGCATCCTCGACCTCTTCCTGAGTCAAATACGCAAGAAGGCGCTCGCGGTTCTTTTCATCGTAGTGATAGAAGAACCCGTCCATTCGCTCTTGATAGAGGGGCAGGGGTAAGGCCCCGTTCGCAAAAAACTCTTCGAGAGCATCTAGCATTGCATCAGCGTTTTTCACAAAGGGGCCAAAAGCTTCGCTCAAATCGATATCGAGCTCGCTATAGTGATTGATGCCGCCGAAAAATAAATCGGCGTCGGGAATAAAGTACGCCAGCGCGCGCTTGAGATAAACAAAATCGAACGAGTAAGAAGAGTAATCAGTAATCGCCATAGCGTAATCAGCCTCGGACACGCAAGCTGGAGCCATATGAACCCGATTGCCGCCCAAATCGAAAAGCTCCTCGTAGACCTTGAACAGAGGATGAAGTCTGAAGTCGAGATGAAAGTCGTGTTTTTCCAACAGCTCCGTCAGCCGAGGATCGCATAAAAATGCATTAATCTCCTTGTAATAATCTGATGCCAGGAATTTTCCGTTCAACGGTTTTCGTCCCTCTGCCGTAAGGGGGCCAATAAGGTAAGAGCGCCACGAAGGGCAGAGCAGGATACGGTTCTTTGGCCTCTGCTTCACGTCAATGAGATCATAACGAGGCATGCCGCTAGGAATGAGATCGCTCTCGTGAAAACCGTAGTTGTTCACGAGGTTCCGGCGCTCGAATTCAGTTGAAACGACCTCTTTATCGAATAGAATCTGATCATAGGAATAGAACCATGGCAAATGCGCCCACAATACACCATGCTGCGTATATACAATTTCAGCGTTGAACAGATCGGTAAAGCTCTTGAAAGCTTTACCCTCCATCGGACAGAAACATTTAAATGCCACATCCGAGCAGATCAACTTATCGGCATTGCAGAACAGCAACTTATGCAAACGGCCCCCGAAAGGTATCACTTTTCCAAACTTACCGCACTTTTCATTAGGCTCAACACCGTTCTTTGCGTAATACCTATCGACATTGTCGCTAATTTGCGAATCGTGCAGAAACTGCAGCCAAGCATTATCCGTTTTACCAATCGAATCAGTGTACAACCAGACCGTTCTTCCGGCATGTCTGAGCGTGTCACGTTTTTTGCGTATAAGATATCTGTCGAACTGAGTTTTCTTTCGAGGAATTCGCGCGTTGAGGCTCTTCTCCGCGCGCTTGATATCGCTTAGCTTCCTTATGGCTATCCGGTTTGCCTCATCGTCGATAAACACTCGCCACTGATCGACTATGCGCGTATCATGCAGAGCATATGAACTGGCAGCACGACCCCATATGCTCCATTTAAGGCCAAATCGGCTGTCACCAAGATAGAATTCTAGCGAGATGTTCTCACTATCTCCGAGCGCGCAGGAATACCGGAAGCTGTAAAACCTCTCATGCATCACTTTCTCCCCGTTGTAACTACGAGAGGAAATCTCGAGGGGAATATCCTCATAGCGCACGCATCCAGAAGGGTTTACCGGCTTCCTTTTCGCTCTGAGTCCAACACTCCCGTTAAAATCCAGGAAGGCAGGAGATTTGATACATCCGATGAGCAACAAGCCGCCCTTACGAACCGCGATTCTGAGAATAAGCAACTCGGCCGTATCGCTTGCGTACACGATCTTTTCTTCATGCTTGAGCACGACAGCACGATTCCCGACAGAACAATCTAACTTACCCCTATTTTTCAAGCGCAAGACAAAAAATCGATGATACGGCTTAATGCTTGGATGCGTAAGAATCAACTCATCTTCAACATGATCGAGCAGTCTTGCAAGCCGGTTAAGAGACGCATCGTACTCGGCACCCTTACGATGCACAGGAAGCAGAATATGCGATGCCATCTTCCAACCCACGTCATGCAGCAGAAGAGCCTGCAAATACCGGGGCACAGAATCCGGATAGCGGGAGAAGTAGTATTCGTACAAGCCTAAAGTATTGTCGTAGATGTAGTAGGGCTTCATGTAATTGTTCGTTACGCTGTCGGCATTCTTCATCCATGTATACTGCGCCTCGCAGCAAAAGCCTATCTTCATCTTTTCCATGAGGATATCTGTTATGTATTTCTGATCCTCATGTATTTCTACGCCATTTTCGGGATGAAAGTCGAAAACAACATTATGCCCAAAACGATTCTTCACACAGACATTCATTGTTGTTTGGCAAATTAGATAATTGTCTCCCTGAGCAAGATCGTACACTCCCGATTTGGTAAGTACGTCATAACGGAAGTGCAACGCTTGCACTTTGTCGTTTTTCATCGGCACAATTGGATAAGTAACTAAATCGACCTCGTCATAGCAAGTATCAAAAAAAGCCGAGACGTTCTGAATGGTCTCAGGGCTCAATCTGTCATCGGGATCAAGGAAGAAGAGATATTTGCCAACTGCGGCATTGATGCCAGCATTGCGCGCAGACGACACCCCGCCGTTCTTTTTAGCGACTACTTTGGCCCAGGGATGCTCGGCGGAAAACCGTCGCAACAGCTCAAGCGAGCCATCGTCAGAGCCATCATCGACAAAGACAACTTCAAGCTCATCTCGATCAATGGTCTGCTCAAGCAGAGTAGCGAAACAATCTTCGAGATAATCTTCCTTGTTGTAAACGGGAATGATAATCGATGCCGTTGGATTCGCTTTTCGCAAGGATTCCTGATTCACAATGCCTCCTTGATTACGCGGCTATTCTGCGACCTCGCTGCCACCCTCGCCGCTAAAAACTAATTCGATGATTCTATCAGTTGCATGGCCATCGCAGGCGCACATGAACTTGTCGCGGAATGCTCTAACCTGCGAGGGGTCAAAACAAGCATCCGCTGCGCAAACTGCCTTTATGACCTCATCTGTCGTAGAGCAGATAGGGCCAGGGGCCAACTCGTCATAGTCGTAATAGAACCCACGCCAATCGGCATATTCATCGCGATCATAAGCGAAAAAAATCATCGGACGCTCGAAAAGCGAGTACTCGAAAACCAGTGATGAGTAGTCGGAGATAACCATATCGGCACCACATATGAGCTCATTTATGCCAATCTCGTCGGATACATCGAAAGCGAAACCAGCGCAATCGGCGGGAATATCAGGCCGCTCTCTCACAAACGGATGGTGCTTGATGAGCAAGACATAGGAATCGCCAAGTGAGTTCTTCATACGCGTAAGGTCGAGAGCGCTCGGACCCTCGGCCTTCGCCACCCTTCCCCGGAACGTAGGTGCATAGACAAGAATTTTTTTGTCATACCCCGTTGGAGCAATTTGCTGAATTTTCTTGCAGCTTGAACTTAGATATCCTTTATCGAAAAAGACGTCAGTTCGACTTACGCCTGTTGGACGCACGATTCTCGACTCATTCTGCAATACCATAGCTTCCTCATAGGCCCACACAACCTCCGGGCTGCTAACTGTAACCAGCGAAAGGTTCTTGTAAAAAGGATGACGAAGAGTTTCATCGCGTGTGCCGCCAAAGATAAGATCGGCGGTGCTCATTCCCCACTTCTTGAAGGCTCCACAACCGTGCCAAAGTTGAACGACTTTCGTTTCGGGCCTAAGCGGCAAACAGCTGACAGCATTAGACGCGTCATTCAGAAATACATACTGTGCCGTAGCGGCGTTTTTCACAAAGGCAATGCAGTTGCGGTAATAATGGCGCAATCTGACGCGCGTCTCTCTCAACGACACGAACTCAAGAGTCAAGCCGGGCATTTCGCTCAAGCGAGCCCACATCACCTGGAAACTTTCAGTAATCCAAGACTCCTTGTTCTCTAGAAACAGAACCTTGCCAGGTACAACAGGCTTTTTTGCCGCTTTGCGATAAACGGCAGGCAGAACAACGAAAAAAACGGCATCTTTCACGCGCGCTCGAATTTGGCGCATGAGAGCGCGCTTTACGCGCTTCCCAAAAGTTATTTTTTCTTCTGCCCGCGGATTGGTAGACATATGAAATCACCTAACGTGCTACATATTCCACTTAATGACCGTCTTGCCCATAGGCTTGCGGATATCCGCTTCGAAAGCAGCGGATATGTCTGAAATCTGGCTCGCGTCGTTCACGCTACATACCAAGGCAGTTAGGTAATCGAGCACTTCGGGGTGCTCGCAGTACATCTCGACGGTCTTTTCAAAGTCTTCGCGGCCGCTACGGCTACTGCCAAAAAGACGGAGGCCCTTTTCCAGCACCATGCGAGTATTGATAGGCACGTTGTTCTCGGACACGCCAAGCAGTGATACCGTACCTTCAGGGTTGATGCGATCAATAATCTGTTCAATGGCGGCTACCGACCCCTCTCCGCCGGCGCATTCGAAAGCGTGATCGACTAGCTCCACGCCACTCACGTCGTCGACCAAGTGCGTCTCATCAGCAAAAGTAAAATCGTGAAGCTTGTTTGCGTTACGTCCGAATACAACAATCTTCGCATCGGGGTAACGAAGGTGCAAGAGCAGAGACACTATATATCCCATATTGCCATCGCCCCAAACGCCGATGCGATTACGACGGCCGTGAGCAATGCTATCAAAACGGGTGATTGCGTGGGTAGCAACGCTAACAAGCTCCGTGAAAGCCGCCACGTCGCGGTTCACATCCTGCGGCAGCAAGACAACGCGCTCAGGCGGAAGGATCATGCTCTCCTGCATAAAGCCATCGAAGCCACTGCCGCAGAAGCGACTCGACCTCAGGTAGTTCTCCGCGATGTAGTCATCCTCTTCCACAGGGGCGTTCGGAAGCATGACCACGCAATCGCCAGGCGAGAATGTCCTCGTATCGTCGCTGACCACGCGACCGATCCCCTCGTGGATAAGTGCCATAGGCAGCTTTTTATCGAGCACTTCCTTGCTACGGGCTCCCTGGTAATAACGCTGGTCGGCATTGCAAATAGACAGATGCGTCGGCCGCACGATTACCTTGCCGACGGTGTCCTGAGAAACGACAACCGGCTCGATGGTACGAGGAGCCGTAAGACGGTAGACGGTATTCAGCATCGGCTAGGCCTCCAGCATAGATTCAGCGACACGCAGGTCCTGGGGATAGGTAATCTTAATGTTCGACACGTCTCCACGCACTAGAGCCACCTTTTTGCCTCGAATGACGAACGCCTTGCAAGCGTCGGTGAGGATGGCGCTTTCCTCGGGCGTCAGAGACTCGAGGGTTTCGCGAAGCTCTTTCATGTTGAAGCTCTGGGGCGTTTGGCCTTGGTACAGGACGCTGCGATTAGGAATGGACGAAATAAGCTCGCCGTCGAGGCTCTCAACGATAGTGTCGGTAGCGGGAACGACCGTATCGCAGGCGCCGTGTGCGAGAGCGGCCTCAATGTTGTCCTCGATGATGCGCAGCGAAACGAAGGGGCGCACGGCATCGTGGGTGACGATGATGGCGCCGTCGTCCGCCTGGCATTCGTTCTCGAAGTAGTGGATGGCGTTCATGATGGTATCGTTGCGCTCCGCTCCGCCAGCGATCACGTTAACCGCGTCAGCACACTGCGGGCAGTGCTTGGCGATGATGTCCTTGGTCTGCTGCACCCAGGTAGCTGGCGTGAGCACCAGAATGGCATCGAACCGCCCGCTAGCGCAGAACTTCTCCAGCGTGTGCACGAGAATAGGCTTATCACCCAAATAGAAAAACTGCTTCGGCTTATTAGGGTTCCCCATGCGAACGCCCGAGCCTCCGGCAAGAATAGCAGCAAATTGCATGTTAGCTCCTTTACGTAAAACTACCGTGTTCGTCAAGGCTCGATCTTCCAGAGCAGGTATACCGAACACGCTGTATTTACCTTTATTGGCATTCTAGCAGAGACTTTGCTCCAACAGAAAACCCCACCAATTCCTCGGTTGCAGTTGCGCAGTGGAATGTCGTCTCGAAACCAGCTTCAATGTAGACCGAACCGGCCTATCCCCACGATGAGGCTCTCGGGTCGCAATTTTGACTTGAAGACAGCTCGCAAGACATACGAAAGCTAGGGCGAATCATTGGCAAAAGCGACTAGTGGCTTCTTTATCCCTCAGCCTTATCGCAATTCCCCGAAAAGGCAGCAATACAACATGAGATAAGGCAGAGGAAAAGAACCCGTGGCGAGCCGACAAAGAGTAGTGCTTTAAGCATATTTCAACAATAGCCCTGCCAGACAGGGTCTGACGACAATTGCTATCAGGTACGCAAGACATGCTCTAGAGCCGCGTACGCAAAACCCAACCAAGCGAATCTGCTCAAACCTTTTTGATGCAGCCTCCTTGCATGCCCGGGTTCTTCAGACCGAGGTTTTTAGTCATTTAAGCATTTTTCAGCGCACTGCGCATCGCACTCGTCAACCACGTCAAAAAGCACAAAGATGCGGCACCCATCGAGGCTTAAGCCCACCGCCTCATCGCCTTGATAGCACAGAATGCAATTCAGCGATGGGTAGTCTTCGGAAGTCCCTTGGGTGCGAACCGCGAGGCCGTGCGTCGCCAGCTTTCTTATCGCACTACAACTGAATCGCGAAATCCAACAAGTGCGCGAAACACCCGTTTCCAGTTCGCGTTATTAGCGAAATTGCTTTCTCGACGCTCGATTAGAGCAATGGCGCAAACCGTGCTCTTGATTGCCCCAAGATCATAAACCCCTTGTGTGGCAATATCTCGCAACAAATCACCAAGGGCGGATAGGTATCCCCACTCAGCTTCCCCCATGCCCCTTAGGTCGTCAGACTCCAACAATGTATCGAGCTCACAACTTGCATTCTGCGCCGCAGTAACCACCTCTTGCGCAATAGCTCCAGCCATTTGGCTGCCTACGACAGGAGAGCCGATGCACCTGGCGATTTTGCTATAGGTTTCTGTGAGCTGGTTTAGCTTCGAAATATGCAGCAAATACGTATCTGGCTCCATCTCAAACCTTTCATCGCTTAATAGGCCAAGGCCCTTGCGTATTCGGCCAACAGTTCAGCCCTCTCTTCGAGGAAGATCTCGTAGCTCAACTGGAATGTATCTGGTGGGCAAAGCGCAGATTCAAGTATCTCTGGCAAGCAATCTTCCCGAATTAGAGAAACATACTCAGCGGGAGCTTTGTCTTTTATTTTTTGGTTGTCAGCATTGTTCAGGAAGCAGAAATTCGCCAACTTGTATCGATCGCGCTTCTCGAAACCCTCACGTTTTAGATACTTGTCAGGGAATATATGATGAAACTCCTTGGAGCTTGATTTCTGCAGCGTTGTCTCCAAATCGACATAGGCCCCAGAGATAAAAGACCTCGGCATATTTGATGCCAGCATTGCAATAAAAGTTTTTGTGTTTACCGAGGTCGAGGCAAACTGACTATTCAAGAAAAAATCCTTGCTAATATCACAGCTGAAGCCACTTATGCAGTGATTTTCATTTTTACGCAGTGCCTCCATTGCTTTGAGGTCAGCCACATGCGCCCTTAGTACGCCGCTCGAATACCTTCTCGAAAAGCAACTACGCCAGAACCATTGTACCAACTGACGCCTTTGGCTCTCGCTATAGGTTGCCCCAGATACCCTATCCGAAGCGAAGAATTTTACAAGAGAAACAATCATTGCAGGATAAGGAACATATGCTAAAGAATATAAATGTAGTTCCTTCCGTAGAAAATCAATAGTCGACTTGAGTCCATTTGATATCACTTCAAAGTTATCTCGTATATCCTGGCCGGTTAGCTCCATCATTGCACTTGGTGAAGGATTATTGAGAAGGTACCCGGTAAAACACTTCATGAGCAAGTCTTGGTCTTCCGCAATGCCCTCAAAACCACACCCGGACAATTCAGCAGAAAGCTCATCCAGCTTCTCCTGCAAATCAAACGCAGTGCTCCAGCTCCAAGCGTTAAACAACTGAAAGGTCTCCAGAGGAACGCCGGCTCTGTTAATTCTTTCAAAGACAATGGCAACTATTCCTTTGTCGTCTGTCTCAAGATCCTGAACAGGAATTTGTACCTCCTTGAATGTTTCTTGAACTTTATCTATCTCCTTTTTCACATCGTCACTTAAACCCTCTGTTGCCATGCGGTACTTGACAGAATCAAACAGCGCATTGATAGGAAAGTACTTTGACGAATCAGCTTCCTTGTCATCGAGGGGGACAAATTGGACATTCTGCGGTTTGGAATCAGCTCCGATGATGTAGTAAATCCCCTTAATGGGCTCCACAGGCTCTAATTCAGTTTGAAATACCGTAAAAATCGACGTCAGGCGCTGCTGCCCATCGAGGACGTAGCTTACTGGATAATCCTTTGCGGGACTAGGCAATTCAAAAGATCCCAAATGCCGTTCATTCTGTAGCCGCTCCGTTGTTCGCCATAGCAAAATTGCGCCAACAGGATAGCCCTTATATAGGCTATCCACGAAAAAGGCAATTGAGTCCTCGTCCCACACAAATCCTCTTTGAAAAGACGGGATTCTTATCTCCCCGCCAGTGATTTTGTCGATAATTCTCCTAATAGTCAAAGACTCCATGGCGTTCCCTTCGTTCATTTCTCATAACACCATATTATTGCAATATATCTAATATCGATCAAATAATCTATCCCTAACAAGTATATGGATGAGAATATAACGCGGCATTTCATCATACTGCAAGCCCCATGCCCTTTCCGCAATCGCAGGGGCACGCTCCTCCGAACAACGCATAGATATCTTGTCCTTCCCATACCTCTCGCCTTGATTCGCTAATTCCACTCCACGCTCCGTCATCAACTTTCGCTCCTAGCTTTGTGTCTAACCGGCGGCTACCATCGGCGCCCTGCCCAGACGCACGCCCTCTCCACATGTTGGAACCAGCTTTATCGGCGGCAACCTCTCTTTAGCAATCGAATTCCACCATCCCGTTGCAGTAAGAGCCGCCCAGCAGAGTGTTTCTTGTTGAAATAAAATTAAATATCAATAAAAACAGTTTGACGAGTTGTTGTTGTTTGTCAAACTGTTTTTATCTAGATGTTTGACAAACATCTAGATATTTTGATTTTATGAGGTTATGCTGCCACTCTTTAAGAGTGGCAGCATAACCTCAGTCGGCTCCCCGGCGACCCAGCTTAAGCTGGCTCGCCGGGGAGCCGACTGAGGAACGGTGGACTTTCGCTCGGAACTCATATATCATATCTCCGATGTGAAAAGCTCAATTGGAGCTTTATCGGCCCTGAGCGCCTGCGTTCGGGGCCGTTTTTCGTTGGAAGGCCCCTATGGAAGAACATGCCCTCTCTGCTCGAGATCAAGTTGCCCTGATGCATAAAAATGGCATCAGATTCGAGATTTGTACGGAGGATGAGGCTGCAGATTTTCTGTCGCGGAGCAACTTTTTCTTCAAGGTGAAAGCTTTCGATAAGAACTTCGATAAATATGCTAATACGGGCAATATGTCAATTTGGATTTTGCATATCTCGTTGACCTTTCCCGCAAAGACGCTGTTCTCAGAGAGCTTGTGCTTGATTTAGCGCTTGACCTCGAGCATTATCTCAAAGTTGTAGTTAACCGCGTCCTTATGGAAAGCAACCTCAAGATAGACAGCTTAATTGAAAAATTCTTTGCTTTCTCTAAAAAGAAAGCACTGGCCCAGATCGTCCAAGCTCCTTTAGACGAGGCCGCTGACGCCAACGCCAAAAAACTGCAAAGTCTATCAGCTGAGTTTCTGAACATGCGCTCAAGCGATGGATCCAAATCTGAGCTTGCGGCTGCACAGGCTCAGATTTATTCAGCTGCTTATAGCTTGTGCGGAGGCATAGATTGCGATCACGTTGAGCGATCGTTGCTGCATTTTGGTTCTTCTCGATACTCAAAAAGACTAGTTGAGAAATACGGTTCACTTGAAATCATGCAGCCATGGCACTTCATGGAAATGGCATCTTTCGGCGACTTTATCGCATTCTACAAATTCCTTTTCTTTGATTCGGGAGAGCACGACCAACTAAAGCATTGCTCCGAGGTGGCAAAGGACGTGCGAAATGCTCAGCATATCAAAAGGCTGCTCTTCCCGGCAAAAACACTGCGCAATGCTGCTGCGCATAACGACTACTTGCTCAACGACCTCAAGCACCGAATGAAAGAGCCGATCAAATCCATCTACAAGCATCTAATCGAACTTTACGATATTCCGAAGACCACAATTGACAAATCATGGAAAACTCCTGCTGCCCACGATTACGCCTCTCTGCTCATTTGCTACGGACTTATCGTTCCTGACGGAGAGACCAAGACGAGGGCCGCTAGAAAGATGCACGAAGGTTTTTGCGCCTTGAGTCAGAATCTTTCATACTATCGAGAGCAGGATGATGTATTCTGCTCCCTGGAGCTGATTGCAAAGCTAACAGATTGCTTCTCGAAGCGTTGGCAGATTTCTTAGCAAAAAGAGCTATTTTCCTACGTAGAACAGAACAGCTAAGGAGGTTTTATGCGTAGAGTCACTATAGCTTGCGCCGCAAACATTCTCGCGATGCTCTACGCCCTCTGCTCATTGCTTCCCACGCACCGACGCTTCGTATGCATCAGTCGGCAGAGCGACAGCGATCCTGTCGACTTTCAGCTCATTAAGGAGTATTGCGAGCGGCGCGAGCCTGCGTGGGAGGTTGCCATTCTCGCTAAGCAGCTGCGCAATCCGGCGGCCTACCTGCTCGAAATGATCCGCCAGGTCTACTACATCGCAACAAGCCGGGCCACAGTGCTAGATTCCTATTGCATCGTCGTTGGGCTCTTGCATGACCGCATCAAGGTGCCGGTGATTCAGATATGGCACTCGCTGGGCAACATGAAGCGGTTCGGGTACACGGCGTTCGGAACCGACGAGGGGCACTCCGAGGCAACGGCGCGGTTGATGCATATGCACGAGGGGTACGACGCCATCGCCATCTCGTCCATGAGCTTCGCCGATGAGTTTGCTGCGGCATTCAACGCCGATAAGAGCAAGCTTTTCGAAGCCCCCCTCCCCCGCGTCGATCTCCTGCTAAGCGAAGGACATCGCACGCAGCAGCGCGAGGCCATTCTCGCCGCTTACCCGCAACTGCATGAGCGCAAGACCATCGTCTACTGCCCCACCTTCCGTAAGCAACCGGCCGCCAACGAGGCAGAGGCCGCCCAGGCGCTCATCGACGCGGTGGATTTCAACCGGTTCAACTTCGTCTACAAACCTCACCCCGTAAGCAAGCAGGTCATCAACGACCCTCGCGTCATCACGATTCCCTGCGACCAATTCGACGCCCTCTTCGTTGCCGACTACATCATCAGCGACTACTCCACGGTCATCTACGAAGCCGGCCTGCTTAACATCCCCGTCTACCTTTACGCCTACGACTGGGACAGCTACCGCGAGAAGCGCGGCCTCACCATCGATTTCGAAAACGACGTGCCTGCCCTGTTCACGGGCAATCCGGAAGAAATCATGCACGCAATCGAGAACAATGACTTCGACGCACAAGCTTACCAGACCTTCGAAAGCGCCAACGTATCACTTCCCGAAGGCGCGTCGTGCACCGAGGTTGTGTGCGAGACCATCATCGAAGCCGCAACGACCCGCAAACGCGCTTAAGCCACTCCTAAAGCGAGGCGCCACATCGGCGCTAAACGCACCCTACGCGCGAAGCCCTAGGCGTGGCCCTCGTAGTACGCAATCGCCTCTTGAATAGAGCCGTCGAACTTCTTAGTGCCCCTATCCAACACGATGCCGCGAGTGCAGAATTCCTGCGCGGCCGACGAGGAATGCGTCACGAACAGCACCGTCACGTTCTCGTCTTCCATAATCTCGCGAACGCGGGCGAAGCACTTCTGCTGGAACTGCTTGTCGCCGACCGACAAGGCCTCGTCCACCACGAGAATCTCAGGATCGCTGGACACGGCAAACGCGAAACCGAGACGCGACTTCATGCCCGAGGAATAGGTGCGCACCGGTTGGTCCATGTACACGCCCAAATCGGCAAATTCCACGACCTTGGGCTCCAACTCGGCAATCTGGTCGGCATCCAGGCCCAGAGCGTGGCCGCGCAGATGGATGTTCTCGCGTCCCGTCAGCGCCATGTCGAATCCGGCAGTGAGCTCCAACAACGCGCTCACCGTGCCGTTCACAATCACCTCGCCGGTGGTCGGGAACGTCACACCCGTGATCATCTTCAGCGCCGTGGACTTCCCCGCGCCATTGTGGCCGAGAAACGCCACGGCCTCGCCCTTGCGAATCTCGAAGGACAAATCGTTGCTGGCGTTCACCGAAGTAACGAGCTTGCGCTTGTCCTTGCCGCGAAACACGCTGAGAAAACGCTGCCTGTCGTTCTCGTACAGCTTGTACGTTTTCGTAACGTGGTCGAATTTGATGGCGATGGGCGCATCGGCGCTAGAGGACATCAGCCACCTCCTCATGGGTGCGCTGATAGATAACCAGCGTGGCAATGAGCGTCACAGCGAACACGACCACGAAGCCGATGACGGCCTCGGGCTTGTCCCAAATCCACATCTTGTCGTAAACCGCACAACGGTACATGGTGACGATGAACGTGATAGGGTTGAACATGAGAATCCACTCGATGATGGGCAAATCTAAATTGTACACGTTGAAGATGATGCCCGACAGCCAGAATAGCGGCGTAGAGAGCGTCTTCAGCAAGTTCATGAAGTCTTTGCTGATGGCTGAGAGCAAACTCGTCATGAGTGAGAACATATCGAAGAAAACGAACATGAGCACCAAGGCCACGGGCAGTTGCAAAAGATACAAATCGAGCGGCTGGCCGCACAGGAAATAGACGACGAGCAGTGCCGCGACCAATCCCAGCTGAATGATGAACGTCGAGATGCTGTAAATCGTCGGGATACCCGAAAGCGGGAACTTAATCTTCGTAACCAAATACGAATAGCGCTTAAATACGTTAACGCCCGTGCCGAGAATCTCCTGGATGTAGAACCATGGGATGAGACCACCCATGAGCCAGAGAATATAGGGCGCATCCGATCCGGTTTGATCGGCGCTGCGCAAGCCCACCTCAAGGGCAAACCAGAACACCAGAATGTATACCGCTGGTTTCGCAAAAAACCAAAGCGGGCCCAGCACAGCGCCGGCCGAAATCTTTTTCAAGTCGAACAAGCCCAGGCTGGTAATCTGCTTGCGCCAATCCCACTGCTCTTTGAGTATCTGAGAGAGCGTACTCACAATCCTCATTCCTCCCGGCGGACAAATGCCGAGAGCCTATTTTACCATTGCTTCGCCGCCATCACACGGCCCACAAAGTCAGCGACTGGGGAAAGGTTTGCTACACCCAAAATGCACCCAAGAACCAGTCGAGCACCCCGAACATTGACCGCCTTTAATCAAAGAGAACCACCCTGTATGACTTCAGTCCACTTGTGTTCAGCGTTTTGAAACAAGGCTTCGCAAGAGGACTCGTCTTCCTCTCCGTTGTCTTCCCGTACAATGCAAGATGGCCTCATTCATTGAGGCCATCTTGCATATCACCAAAGGCGTCACAGAAAACCGCTACTCGCTTCGTCCAGTATCTTTCGCCTTATCGGCTTGCCTATCTTTCCAGATATTGAACCCGACCGATATCACAGGAACACTCATGAAGCCAAAAGAGGCCAAATTCCCCGTTACAACAAAGCCCGCAAAGCTGAGAACCGTGAACACGAGATTTAGAACAAAAGAAAGACCTTGGCCCACCTTTGCCTGCCTAATGGCAGCATCGACAAGCTTATCCTCGCGCTTTGAGGCGTCAATAATGCTTGCATCATTCCATGCAACCATTTGATGTTGCGCGAACTCTGGATACTTATTGAAAGAGTCAGGATCGGGCAATAAACCAACCCAATGCTCTCCCCTAGCAATAACCTCTGACGAAATTATAGCTCGCAATTCCTCTACAGGAATCGCATCGATGATCGCGTCTACTTTGCTTGCAAGCTCTTTTTCTTCACGCTCATCACCTTCGCAGCAATCAGCTGAGAACGAACCGCTCTCTCTGTCCGCTTGCTGGAGTCGATTCTCATTTGAGTAAGTTTCTTGCTGTTGTCCAGTCCAGGAATCGCCAGTAGCTCCAACGTTGTCATGGCTCACAACCTCCTCCTGTCTCACCTGTGTTTCGTTTTGACAATATATCATATCGCTTTATTGTTCTTAACAATAATCGCAGCGGAATAGCCACTCGTGAACAAAGACCGCAAATCGATGGAGGCTTGAATACATATTGAAAGACAAATGTCTCGAATCAAGGCAACCAGCAAGGACACTTAAATCCTATCTTTGCGGTTCAACACCCAGCGAGCCTTCGTTCCCTTGCTGCGTCGGGTTTAATGCGCTTTCCAGTTCTGCAGCCAACTCCGCATCACGAATGCGCAAGCTGCAATCGTCTATTTTCGGAAAAGCAAGCAGCGGCAGCGAGCCGTACCAAACAAGTTGATGGTCAATTATCGCCAATCGCGTCGGCTCCTCAGGGGAGAGCACGACGGAGACTCTAGCGTTCTCAAGCATCGACATCGCAGCCAAATCTCTCGAATCAGCACTTTCTCTGTCAACA
Source organism: Adlercreutzia shanghongiae (assembly GCF_035830635.1). NCBI lineage: Bacteria > Bacillati > Actinomycetota > Coriobacteriia > Eggerthellales > Eggerthellaceae > Adlercreutzia > Adlercreutzia shanghongiae. The sequence continues at coordinate 17,315 of NZ_JAYMFI010000021.1, forward strand.
GGCTTTTTCAATTCACAGCGCACTTCAACTCCTCTCTCTTTCGCGTCGCGCAATGAGGGTTCAAACTTCTTTATCGCGGCGGCGTTGGTAAAAGGAGCTCGTACCAGAATTGTTTTTCCGGCCTGGCGGATATCGCTTTCAAACAGAGAGAGCCACTTATCTCTGCAGACGAAAGCGCACGCAGATCCGAGCGAGTCCTCCCCGTCTGCTAGCGAAGACGATAGCTCATAGCCAAGATTGCCGTAGGTTTTGAGGCGCTTTTTGTACATGCGATCAAGCATAGGGACCGAGAGGTCTACATAGTCGAAGACAACGACGTCCTTCTTGCCTACGAACTCACGATGGAGCCGCCCCGACTGCTGAGTGACGCTTCCACCCCACGAGACAGGCGTCGTTAGGAAAAGCGCGTCAAGTTGAGGCATATCGAAACCTTCGCCGAGATAGCTCTCGGTTGCAACGAGCACCATCGAGCCCTCTCCTGCAGCTGTTTTGACTTTCTCGATTGCCTCGCGGCGCTGCTTGGGCGTGCCCTCGCCTACTAGCAGCCTCGCGTTAAGGCCTAGAGAAATCAGGCCATGGTGCAGCAATCGAGCATGGTCTTTGCGCTTCGACACAACCAGAGGCGTGCGCCCCTCTGCCATTGCACCGCGCACGTCGTCGATTATGAGAGCGTTTCTTTTGTCGTTGACGCACAACATTTCGAGAACTTGGGAATACGATGACCCCGGCTCAAGATCAGGCAGGCGAATACCCGTAAAACGTGGACGGAGGATACGCTTATAACTTTGGAGGAACGCCTGTTGTTTAGGGTCTATCTCCACTCGAACGGGACCGCAAAGCAGGTAGGTAATGCCTTCCAACCCATCTGCGCGCTTCGGCGTAGCGCTCAACCCATAGACATAGCGGGCGTTTACCGCTTTCAATATGCACTCTAGCTGCGGGGCCGCACCATGATGGCACTCGTCGACGATAACGAGACCGTACTCCTTGACGAAATCCCTCGCTTTCGCGCAGCCATTCTCTTCCTTTTCGATAAGCGATTGAAACGTCGCAATATCGATAATTCCGCTTCTATCGTTCTTACCGCCGCCAATTTGCCCGATGAGCGACCTCTTCCGACGACTTTTCCGACCAGTTGGCGTCAGAGGCGGAGGCAATTCCTCGTCGATGGCCAAGAAATCGCCGAGGCGTTCCTTCCACTGGGAAAGAAGGGCGGTTTTAGGCACGATGACCAATGTCGGCAGCTTGAGTCGGGCTATAACGGCCGCCCCTATAACCGTCTTGCCAAATCCTGTTGGCGCCGAGAGAATCCCGTTCTCGAATCCGAGCAAGCGCTCAACCGCCTCCGCTTGCCCATGCCGGAGATCGCCGTTAAAGCTCACCCGAATGCCAGGCCCTGCGAAGCGCTCGTCGCTTTCGCTAAAGGATGCCCCCGCTGCTTTCAGTAGTTCGACCAGCTTCTTCTCTGCGCCCCGCGGCAACGCGATATATCCACTGCGCTCCTCGGCAAGGCAAACGATCCTCGGCTTCCCGAACACCGATTGATGCATGGCCTGCGCTCGGTAGAACTCCGGATTGCCGAAGGCAGCGAGCCGCAGTAATCGGTTACGCGCCGCTGGCGATAGCCCCACATTTGAAATGTAGAGCATATTCGCTTTGACGATATGGACCACCGGAGGAAAGTCCTCGGGTGCCAAAGGTGTGCTCTTCGGGCGCTTCCACGACTCATCTTCCGACCTAGAACGCGCAATCTGCCGGCCATAGGTCAATCCTCCCAGCGGGCCTCCGACACTTCGCTCCACCACCGCCCTTGCCTTCTCTTCGCTCACTTTCGTAACCTTCGAGAGGAAAAGCCACTGATCTTCATAAGGCTTAAAAGACCGATCCACGAACACCGAGTTCCCTTGGCGCTGGGCCGCGCCTTGGAAAGGCAACGCAATCAGGTTCCCGAAACCACCCGAAGGAATAGTCGATTGCGCCGGAAACATTCTGTCGTAGGAGGAAAACGAGAGAGACTCATCGCGAGCCATGCCCTCGCTCATTATGGCGCTCCCTAAATCTCTCGCCAGTGAGGCGGCGATAGGCTCTTCGAAAAAGATCCAGGCATGGCCACCGTTGCCGGAGCGCGATCGCTCCACGGCCACCGGGATCCCCAAGCACTCCGCCGCATCCCGGTAAGACGAAACAGACTCTTGCCATCCCGCCTTATCGAAATCGGCAACAAGAACGGACGTATTGCATTCGCTGTCGAGAACATAAAGGCCTACAACGTCCTTGAAGGAGGGGTCACGCCCTTTGAAGTGGTTTATCAACTCGCGATCGCCCAATGGCGTGAATGACCGCGATGCGCAGTCAGCGCACTTCGCTCGCACGCTCTGGCATTTCGGACACGTCCCACGAACCCACTCGTTGGCACAGACCGGCGCATAGGCGATGCCGCCACCTTTGCGCCGGTAGCCGTGGGCGTGAACATCCTCGCGACCTTTGAACAAGCTTCGAAATAACCTCAACTTGTCAGAAGCCGGACTCGCGGCCGTGACCAGACCTTGGGCACTTGCCTCTTCGTCGAACGCCCGCGCGGCAATGGCCCACTCTTCGCGCATTGCATATCGGCGGTCGCCTTCGGGAGATTCGCACACCACGACTGCGGACGCCGAGCCGCCCCCGACATGAGGAAGCGTCCCGAGACGCTTATAGAGCCGTCCGTCAAAGAGCGCGTATTTGGACGGCCCTGCCATCTCCTACCGCCCATGCCTTCCGTACCAGGTGGGTTTATCCTCCTGGCGGGTGTGGCGGCCGTGGTAGTGGTGGCGCAGAACTTGGTCGAAGATGCCGAGCTTCCACAAGATGAGGAACGAGCCCATGAGCAGCACGAGAATCATGGCCCACACCGCCACACCGTGGGAGGTGCTCATGACCCAAGCGCCCACGCCGAGCAGGGCCGTCCAAGCGTACACGATGACCACGCTCTTGCGCACGCCATAGCCCTTGCGCAAGAGCATATGGTGCAAATGCTTGCGGTCGGCCTGCTGAATGGGCTTGTGGTGGTACAGGCGACGCGCGATGGCCGCCGCCGTGTCGGCGATGGGGATGGCTGCGATCACGAGCGGCACCGCCAGCACGATCACCGTGGGCGAGCGCATGACGCCCATGAGCGAGATGACGCCGAGCATGGCGCCCAAAAGCAGCGACCCGGAGTCGCCCATGAAGATGCTCGCCGGCGCGAAGTTGTAGCGTAGAAACGCCAGAGTCACGCCCAGAAGCACGATGGAGAGCATCGCCGTTTCTTCCATGCCGCGCCCGTAGGCAATCAAAAACAGGAAGAACGCCGCAATGTCCGTGATACCCGCCGCCAGCCCGTCAAGACCATCGATCAGGTTGATCACGTTCATGAAGCACACCAGATAAAGCACCGTGATGGGATAGGACATCCATCCGAACTCGATGAACCCGCGACCCAAGGGGTTCGCGATGCTCGAAAGCAGCAGCCCCGATGTCGCGATGATGGTCGCGCCCAAAAGCTGGCCGCCGAACTTCACGCCGGGCTTCAGCGAGTACACGTCATCCATCGCTCCCACGCACACGATGAACAGCAAGCCGCACATCACGCCCGCATGGTTCACCGTGCCGCCGTCGTCGGTTATGTAGAACCCGGCCCAGCCGAGAAAGTACTCCCCCGCCACTTCCACCAAAAGAGCCACGGCGATGCCCGCCGCCATGGCCACGCCGCCCATACGCGGTACGGGCCGCTTGTTCACCCGGCGCTTGCTCGGGTAATCTACCGCATCCAAACGCAGCGCGAGCCTCCGTGCCAACGGGACGCAAAGATACGTCACGATAAAGGCAAGGAGGCCCAGCACCACAAAATGTCGCAGCGTTACTCCCACGTAGCGGTTGGCGGATTAGAACTCGAGGCCGCGCAGCCATTCGGTGAGCTCGGCCAGGGTCTCGTCGGTGACGCCCAGGCGCTGCTCACGCTCCTGCAAATACTTCTCGCGCTCAACGAACTGCGCCAGCTGCTCGTCGGAAAACTCGGTCATGTCAATCCCGCGCACATCCACCACGCGCTTGGCGAAGTCGGGAAGCTTGGCGTTCATGGCCGTGATCTTCACCACGTCGCCGGTGTGCGGCGCCTCCACGTAGTAGCCATCGCCCAGATACATCGCCACATGGTGCACATCCCCGCCGTCGGCGAAGAACAGCAGGTCGCCCGGAAGCAGCTCCTCGAAGGGCACTTCCACGCCCACGTCGCACTGGTAGTAGGTGGTGCGGGGCAGCTCGATGTTGAACACCTCGCGGTAGCAGTACTGCACCAGACCCGAGCAGTCGAAGCCGGCCGGCGTGGTACCGCCCCACAGATACGGCACGCCCAAGAACGAGTTCGCCATGGCGGTAAGGTCGTTTAAGGTGCGGGCCTCGCGCACGGGCAGCGGCTGGTTGGTCGCGACAAGCTCGTCGAAGCCCTCGAAGCGCTCGGCATCGATGGCGTCGGCGTGCTGCTGCATGGCCGTGTCGCTTGCGGGCATCGCCGGCTTTTCCAAATACACCGGCACGTGGTAGAGCTCCTCGGCGGCGGCCATCTGGTTCTGCCACTCGGCCAACGCCTGCTGGTACTCGCTCGTGCGAGCCAGGTAATCGCGGTACTCGGCCACCAGCGCCTCGTACTCGGTCTTGTCGGTCACCGGATCGAGGTACTTGTCCAAGCCCGTGACCTCGTCCTTCACCGGCAGCACGAAGGTCTCGGTGAGCTCGTAGGTGAGCGGCACGTCGAAGCGGGTGAGGTCGTAGGTCTCGATGAGGTCCTGCAGCTTCTCGGAATAGAAGATGTCCGTGGCGTAGCGGCCCACGAGGAAGTCGCAGGCATCCACGAAGCTGTCGGTGTTCGACTTGCGCGCGCCGGCGTAGAAGTCGCCCATGGAGTTGGACAGCAAATCGGCGTAGTCGGAAAGCGACTCGTCCACATTGGCGTACTGGCGGAAGTCGCTCATGATGGTATAGGTGGCACCGGTGCCGTCGTCCTCGCGAGTGGGCAGCTGTACGGACTTGCCGTGGTAGGTGCCCTTGATGCCGAAGAGGTTGTTGTTCGGCGCCTGGGCCAGGGTGGAGTTGCCAGAAGCGGACTCCAGGATGGCCTGGGCGACCATGACCGACGCGTACAGGTCGTTGTCGGCGGCAATGGTGCGGGCCGACTCGCCCACCAGCGAGATGAACTTCTCGGTAGTGAGGTCCTCGCTGTAGTGGCGCGCCACGTAAGCCGAGTTGTCGATGTGGGTGAAGGAGATGGAAGGCACCGTGACGGCCACCTGCTTGAGCGGCGTCTGCGCCTGGCCCTTGATGGTGGCGGAAATATGCGACTCATCGGTCACGCCGCCGGCATCGCCGGGCTTCTGCACCCCGTCATCCACCGGATTGCTCGTGTCGATGTCGGGACCCTCTGGCTGCGAAGGCTGCTCGGGTTCCTCCGGCTCGACCGGCTCGACCGGCTCGACCGGCTCGACCGGCTCGACCGGTTCAGCAGGGTCGACCGGATCAATCGGATCAACGGGCTCAATGGGCTCAATCGGATCGACCGGCTCTACCGGGTCGACGGGCTCGACCGGATCAGTCGGCTCCACCGGATCCACGGGGTCAACAGGCTCGACGGGGTCAACCGGGTCGACAGGCTCCGTCGGCTCCGTCGGATCGACAACGTCGCTGGAATCCGCCGAATCCCCCGCTCCGCCAGTTGAGTCCACCGCTCCTTGGTCCGAATCATCCGAAGACTCATTCGAGGGACTCTGAATTTCAGGCGCCGGCTCGGGCTCGGGCTCAGGCTCAGGCTCAGGCTCGGGCGCCGGGGCAGGCTCAGGCTCAGGCATCGGTTCAGGCGCGGGGGCCGGCTCGGGCTCAGGCTCAGGCGCCGGAGCAGGCGTCGTCGCAGTGTCTGCAGGCGCTTCGTCATCGGCAGCCAGATTCCACAGCTCATCGCGTTGCTCCGGCGTCAAATTGCCGAACTGCTCCGCATTGGCCGCCATGAAGTCAACGCAGGACTTGTAGAAGACCTTGCCCTCTTTGACCCATTCGAGCGCTTCCTCATAGTTAGCCGGAATATCGTGATCACGGTCATCTTTGATCGTATGGCCATCGGCACCATCGGCATAGCCGGTGGTATAAGTTGCGGCGACGCCGCCCACAGGGGCAACGACCAGTGCCGCAGCAGTAAGAATAGATACTGCCTCCCTCGGTGAAGTCATCGTGCCTCCTCAACGTTTGTCGTTATAGTTTCGCGCATTTGGGTGCGCGGAGCCAGGGCATTTTTGCCTGGAAGGTTGAATTATAACGCGTCGAAGAGGCCTGTCCAGCAGGGCAAATCGCAGGCAGCGCACATGTTGACCAGGAAAATCAGCAGTTCAGCTGGCAAGTACGAAAGCCATTCCGTTGCTGAACTGGCATTTTGTCACAAAACCTGCAAGGAGCGTTCTCAAAGGTTACAGATTGTGTTTTTTGAAAAACCCATGATAGATGGCGCTTTTCGGTGATGAACGGGGTCAGGTTTACTCGATAAGGCGCTTGGCGAAGTCGGGGGTGAAGTAATCGAAGGTGGCGCGCATGACGCGACCGCCGCCGGTGGAGGCGTGCACGTACTCGCCGTCGCCCGCGTAAATGCCCACATGGTAGACGCCCGAGCCGCGCCCCCAGAACAGAAGGTCGCCAGGCACAAGCTCATCGAAGGAGACGCCGACGCCCAGCGCGCTCTGCTCGGCCGCCGTGCGCGGCAGCTCGCGACCCAGCGCATGGGAGAACACCCAACGCGTGAAGCCCGAGCAATCGAAGCCCGAGGGCGTGGTGCCGCCGTAGGAGTACGGCACGCCAAGATGGCTCAGCGCCTCGGAAACCACCGACTCACGCCGCCCCGCAAGCGCCTCGGCCTCGGCTTCAGCCGCCGCCTGCTCGGCCGCCTCATCGGCCACCGACCCCACGTATTCTTTGATTTCCTGAGCGAAATCCTGGGTTTTGGTAAAGGGGCTCTCCACCTCGGAAGCATGAGCCTCGTGATGGGAAAAGGCGATGCACAACGTCGCCAGCATGCCGGCCGCAAGCACCAAACGCGCGGCCTTGATGTGCGTTTTCAACGTATCCATGGACAAGAGCATAAAAGGGGCAAGCAAGGACGCCAACCCCTTTCACAACTCCCCCGCCTTCAGTTCACAGGCGCGTCATTCATGAGAAAACAACTCAGAAACACAGTTGAGCGTAGAGGGACACGGGGTGCTGCTCGCCAAGCGAGTTCCGCAGCGAACGAAGCAGTCCAGTGGACTGTTTCGCCGAGCGAGGACTGTCTGAGCGACTGAGCAGTACCCCGTGGCCCGACCCCGGAAACGCCACAAGTTACACTTCCCGGGGAACCTCTCCGGTTTCCAGCAGGCGCAAAAGCTGCGCCTCGTCCAACACGGGAACCCCGAGCGCGATGGCCTTGTCGTACTTCGAACCGGCGCTCTCCCCCGCCACCAAAAAGCTCGTCTTCTTCGACACCGACCCCGACACCTTGGCCCCCATGGCCTTAAGCCGCGCCCCGGCCTCATCGCGGGTCATGCCCGAATTCACCAGCGTGCCCGTCAGCACGAAGGTGAGCCCCGAAAGCACCTGGGGCACCTCCTCGCCCGGCTCGGCGGCCTCGTCGGCCATGGTCACACCGGCCGCGCGCAAGCGGTCGATGACCGACACATTATCCGGCGTGCGGAAGAAGAGCCACATCCCATGGGCCACCTTCGGCCCCACGCCGTAGATGCTCGCCAGCTCGTCCTCGCCGGCTGCCGCGAGCGCCTCCATAGAGGGAAACGCCGCCGCGATGGCCTCGCCGGTGGTCTTGCCCACATGGCGGATCCCTAAGCCGAACAGCACCCGCGCGAACGAGCGCGACTTCGACGCCTCGATGGCCGCCACGAGCTTTTTCGCCACGGTATGCCCCAGGCGCACCGCCTCGCCGTCGGCCTTCACGCGCCCCATGTCCAGCGACGCCAGCTCCTCTTCGGAAAGCGAGTAGTAGTCGGCCACATCGGCCAGCCGCCCGCTTTCCACCAGACGCGAGACGATCTCCTCCCCCATGCCGTCGATATCCATCGCCCCGCGGCTCGCCCAATGCAGCAGACGCTCCAGCGCCTGGGCCGGGCAATCGATGGAGATGCAGCGGAAGGCCACCTCCCCCTCGTCGCGCACCACGGGACTGCCGCAGCTCGGGCACATCGACGGCATTTCCCACACCCGCGCCTCGGGACTGCGCAGCGACAGCACCGGACCCAGCACCTCGGGGATGACGTCGCCCGCCTTCCGCACGATGACCGTGTCGCCGATGCGCACGTCCTTGCGGTGCACCTCGTCCACATTGTGCAGCGTGGCGCGGGCCACCGTGGAGCCGGCCACCACCACAGGCTCAAGCTCGGCCACGGGCGTGAGCGCGCCGGTGCGGCCCACCTGCACGGTGATGTCGCGCAGAAGCGTCGTCTTCTCCTCGGGCGGAAACTTGAACGCGATGGCCCAGCGCGGCGCGCGGGCGGTAAATCCCATCTCGCGCTGGCGGGAAAACGCGTTCACCTTCACCACCACCCCGTCGATCTCGTAGGGCAGCGTCTCGCGGCGGCGCAGGCACTCCTCGCAAAAGCCGCGCACCTCGGCGGCGGTCTTGCACAGGCGCACATCGGGATTCACGTGGAAGCCCGCCTCGCGCAGCCACTGCAGAAGCTCCCACTGGCCCTCCACCTCTAGGGCGGCGTCATCGGCGATGGCGTACATGAAGGTGGAAAGGTCGCGCATCTTCGTGATGGCCGGGTCCTTCTGGCGCAGCGAGCCGGCGGCGGCGTTGCGCGGGTTCGCAAAGGGCTGACGCCCCTCTTCCTCGGCCGCCGCGTTCAGCGTCTCGAAGCTCTTCTTCGGCATGTACACTTCGCCGCGCAGCTCAAGGGATGCGACGCCCGGCGCGATGGCGGGCCGGGCCGCATCGCGCAGGCGCAGGGGCACGTCGCGCACGGTGCGCATATTCACGGTCACGTCCTCGCCCGTGGTGCCGTCGCCGCGGGTGGCCGCGCGCACGAGCGTGCCGTCCTCGTAGGTAAGCGCGATGGAGCTGCCGTCGATCTTCAGCTCGCAGCACAGAGGCGGAAGCGCCCCTCCGCAGGCCTCGGCCACACGCTCCATCCACGCGTCCAGCTCGTCGAGGTCCATGGCGTTATCCAGCGAGTACATGCGCTGCTCGTGCGCCACCGGCGCGAACTGCTCGCCCACATAGCCGCCGACGCGCTGGGTGGGCGAGGCGGCCGTCACGAGCTCCGGGTGCGCCGCCTCGATCTCGCGCAGCTCGCGCATGAGCGAGTCGAAGGCCGCGTCCGATATCGTGGGCGCATCCAGGGCGTAGTACTGGTAGCTGTGGTGCTCGATTTCGCGTCGGAGCGCCTCGGCCCGCGCCGCCGGATCGCTTGTTGCGCTCGCCAGTTCCGCTCCGTCGAACAGATTGCCCTGCTCTGCCATGGTTCCTCGCTTTCCGCATGAAGAGGCCCGGACGAATCCGGGCCTCGATTTCGCCGCGCTAATGGTATCACTGGCGCGACGCTTTGAGCGTCAGCTCTCTTGGTTCGGCGCAGGGTTTCGCGCGGGGTTCGCGCAAGCTCGTCGCAGGGTTGCGCGCGGATTTCCGCGCGCGTTCCAAACGCGCCCCGCTCGCCCCGCTTAGTGAGTGTGCGCCACGATGGTCGCCTGGGGAAGCGTCACGCCGTAGACGGCCATCTGCACGCCGCGCGCCATGAGGAAGAAGCCCAAGAACAGCGCGAAGGTGCCCGGCCACATGAAGAACGCGAGGCCGCAGAACAGCGACACGATGCCGGCGAACAGCACCCAGCCCCAACCGGGCAGTACCGCATGGAAGCGAAGCGCCGCCACAATCTCGAAGATGCCGTAGGCCACGACGAAGATGCCCATGACCCAGGGAATCACCGCCGAGGTGGCCACCGGGTGCACGATGAACAGCACGCCCAGCACGATATCGCAGATAGCGTAGGCCAAAGCCCAGCCGGAAAGCGCCTCGGTTTTCCGGAATTTGAAGTAGGCGAACGCATCGACGATGCCCGCGGCCAAGAACATGCAGCCCGCGACGATGGCGATGCTCACCAAGGTGAGTCCCGGCACCATAAGCAGCACGAATCCGATGATGATGAGGGCAATGCCCGCAGCGAACATGCCCCAGTTGCGTCCTACCTTGATGTCCATGTTAATCACGACTCCTTAACCCTGGTGCGTTTCAGCGTCGCCATGTGATACGGTGACATCGAACATTCTAGAAGCGGGAACATGAGGGTTTCGGCCGGGCGCGCGTCTCGTTTCCGACAGGATTGCGCCGCGTTGGCCCCGTGTTTCATGACCGACTTACTCAAGGATTGGAAGTGCCGTGAACGCCGAGAACACCCCTGGTAGGCCCCGCGCCGAGATAACCGCGCCGATGCATCGGGAGACGGTGCGGGTACGCCCCGGCCGCACCAATGCCGAGCTGGCGGCACTTGTGCCCCACCCTGCCGCCGATGCGAACAAATACACGCGCGGGCACCTGTCGCTGGTCGTGGGCTCGGCGGCCTACCCGGGGGCGGCCTGCCTCGCGAGCGCCGCCGGCGAGCGGGCCGGCGCGGGCTACACCGAGGTGTTTTGCGCCGGCAAATCGATGATCACCGTGCGCGGATGGCGTCCGTCGCTGGTGGTGCGCGACTGGCACACGTGGAAGCCGGAGCGCGTTGCCACACCAAGGGCGGACCGCCCTGCCGCCTGCGTCATCGGCTGCGGCTTCGACGCCGAAGAGCGCGCGCTCACATCGCTGCTCATGGAAACCGTGCGCGCCTACCCGGGGCCCTTGCTCATCGACGGCGGCGCCCTCACGCTGCTTGCCAACGCCACGGGCCTGCGCCTGTGCCGTCGGCGTGCTGAGGCGGGCCTGCCCACCGTGCTCACGCCCCACGGCGGCGAGGCGGCGCGGCTCGCCCGTGGCGCCCAGGTGAACGAGACGCTGGAGCCGCCGGCCCTCGCCTGCGCTTTGGCCGACGCCTACCGGGCCGTCGTGGCGCTCAAGGGCCCAACGACGTTCATCGCCTCTTCCGATGACACCGTAGAGGCGATGGACCGCGGCACGGCGGCCCTCGCAAAGGCGGGCACCGGCGATGTGCTCGCCGGCCTCATCGGCTCCCTGCTCGCCCAGGGTATCGCGCCGCGCGACGCCGCCGCGCTCGGTTGCGCCCTGCATGCCGAAGCAGGCCGCGCCGCCGCCGACGCCCTCACCGATATCTGCGTCAGCGCCGAGGACCTCATCACCTACCTCCCCGCCGCCCTCCGCGCCCTCGAGCCCTAGCCCCCTCCCCGAGTCCCACAGTACCCCTGGTCCAGCACCCCTGGTCCAGCGCTCCGGTCCAGCACCCCATTACAGTTTGAAGTGTAGTTAATCCGACTGCTTGAGCAGCCCGCCCGGACAGTCGGATTACGATTGACATATGTCCCGAGGGACTGCCGATCGGGCGCCCGCGGACGGCCTTCTGCCCCTGCCCCTCGAGGGCCCGGGGGGTGTTGCCGA